>JAAYRR010000070.1 GCA_012518675.1 Bacillota bacterium | reverse complement strand
TTACCTTTGAAAATTTGTTTCATACCCTGAAAACAGCTTACAGAATCACACGGGCCCGTAGCTCAGTTGGGAGAGCGCTAGATTCGCATTCTAGAGGCCAGGGGTTCAACTCCCCTCGGGTCCACCAGAAGGAAATCGTACAGATGCCCATGTTATCGTGATTCATGGGCATTTTTTTTAAATTTTAAGGCTGAACAAAAGAAAGCAGGGGGTGAGCTTAATGACTGATCGGGAACTGTTAGAAAAAATACTTAAAAAAATCGGCAGCATGGACTCCGGGATGAACAGCATGGAGTCCAAAATATCAAGCATGGATTCCAGGATGAACAGCATGGAGTCCAAAATATCAAGCATGGATTCCAGGATGAATAGCATGGAGTCCAAAATATCAAGCATGGATTCCAGGATGAATAGCATGGAGTCTAAAATATCAAGCATGGATTCCAGGATGAACAGCATGGAGTCTAAAATATCAAGCATGGAAACCAAAATGACAGATATTAAGGCTGCTGTAATATTTACCAAGGATATTGTTACCAAAATTGAGAATGAACACGGTCAAATGCTTGGCGTGCTTTTTGACGGATACACACAAAATTCTGAAAAGCTTGATCGCATTGAAATTGAGGTGTCCAAACATGAGGAAATTATTTTAAAAAAGTTAAAATAATATGCCTGGCCGTGGTCACCCGCCGGAAGTTACTTAAGGAATTCATCGTTTTTTTACGCCCCTCTTCCCTGAACACCCCTGCTAAAATCGTCACCTTTTCATTCCTTCCCGGTATTACTTCAGCATAAATAACATTCAAAAATTTTTTATAGGTTGAAACCGGAACATTTCTCCTAATTATGTAATAAAATACAGGGATCGTAACCCCTGAAAAGGAGGCAATTCTGGATGGAGGAAAAAACCACCCCCGGGGTGGAATATACACCACAATACCCTGGACGGCCCGGACCTAAAGACCCTAGGCCCAAAGATCCTGATTGTCATGAGGAATGTCAATGTGAATGCGGAAAGCATCAAAATGTAACCTTTGGTCTCTGCGAAGAATTTAAAGAAATTACAGTGCAAAATGTAAAATTGCAATGTGAGGGCCGTTTTTTAAGGGTAAAGGTGGAACTTAACAATGTCTGCGCCGGCAGAAAGGTAAACATAGGCGTTATTGTTTCCGAGGAAAAAGGCGGGACAACAAAAACCAAAGGGTTCCGGGCTACCGAGCTGACAATACCCGGCCACCATGGAACATGCATGCAAAGCATTGCGGTAGGCGATTTTTGTTTTGTGTTTCCAGAGACAAATTTGTGCAGCCAGCGTAAGTTTAAAGTGAACGTGATAGCCCATTACACCTCCCTAACACACCTAAATATTTGCTCCAATTAAGGCAGGCGGGAGACAATCCTTGATATTCAAATAGGCCGCGACCGGTATCGGTTGACCAAGGCAAATTTTATTGGGCTATTTTGCCCCACAGATATGCAGACAGCCGTGGGGGTATTTTTTTAGCGAAGCGTTATCTTTGCCTGCAAAGCCAGGATACAATTGGGCATCTAAGGAAAAGATGTTTCCTAGGGATGCACATAACAGTTTATAATCTGTCTAATCTTTAAGGGGCTGTTTCCAGCCCCTTTTAAGAAGGCCCCAAGATTCTAAACTTCAGGGCACTGATGGTATGCAGCAATTTCGTAATTAGCCCCCTTATATTTTATATCCAGGCCGTTTGGGGGCTGCTTACCAGCCCCTTTTAAGGTTTGCTTAGGGTTCGACCTTATCTGCTTTCAAGAGGTACTGGTGAAAGAAATATTCGCCCACAGCAATTAGCACTGCAAAAACCAGCACAGAAAACGTTGTTGCGGTAAACGCCGGGGCCGCCATGGCTACTGCAATTGCTATCAAGGCCGCCAAACCACCATTGATTATAGCACCGATGAGGCTGCCAACCCGGGGCAGTATCAGCAGATCACCGGCCAGATAATCGATCACCGTTCCCAAAATAGCGACAAGTATTACCCACTTAAAAGCATTCCCGGCAATGATGCCCAAAGCTATGCCAGTTATGATCAGGGTCATTAAAAACTTAAATAAAAGGGCTCTGGTAGTTTCGCTCATTTTATCACCTCCCCTGGAATTTTGCCCAAATTGAATGTTATTATTCCAGGAGCAGCAGGGGTAATATAATGGAACTCCCCGGCCCCGCTTGTGCATTTTAAAAAGTGCCTGTCAGGCCTGCAGCAGGAGGGCCAGGGAGTTCCTTTTACCTTTTATTTTTCATGTTTTTTTGAGAGTTGTTCAGCTGTTCTGCCAGATAAGAAAGTTTCGCCTGATGCTGCATCCGTTGTCCGTGATGTTATCATTTATGTTGCCGTCTATACGGGCATAGATGCAAAGCGACGATAGCCCCGTTTGGTGCCCTGCTGTATCGGACTTTATTATTTTTTAGGGCACGCCCACAAATTCTGGGGCAGTTTTTTGCTCCAAAGCCCTTTCCCAAAAACGCTGCCTTTTAACAGCCTCCATAAATTCAGTTTCGAAGTCAAGATTATCCATGGCAAAAACCACACCGGCAGCCTTTTTGAGTCCTTTACCATAGCGTTCGGCGGTTGTAGCCAGGCCGATTGGTTTGAAATGCCTGTAGGCCATGTTTACGTAGTGCCTAATATCCTGGTCAAATTTTGTCTGATCTCTGGCCTGCCCGCCGATCACATAAAGCGAATCATAGAGTACCGGGGAGGCAGTCACAAACAGCTGGTTGGCCTCCAGCATTGTCCCGCCGGTACCGGTAACCGGTCCCAGTCTTTCGCTGATCACATCAAAAAATACCCCGTTTTGGTTCAAGGCACCGATAATTTCATTGACCTCTTTGTCTTCAAACCCCTCACCAACCAAAACACCCACCTTTTGGGTAGCAGCGCTGAAGATCGTGTTAGCCTCGCTCAGCACCGGGGAGGTTGCCGTTACCTCCACTGGGGTAATCTGCGGGAGGTTGACACCCACATGTTCTGCCATTTTAGTCGCCAGCTCTGTCGCCACATGGGCAAACATATCAACCACCTGCTGGCGCACCTTTTTGTTTTTTATCCGGGCCACGTGGAAGTTGAAGGTAATGATCAGGTTATGCTTTTCCGGGGGCGACATGCTGTTCCAGAACAACCTTGCCTGGGAAAAATGATCACCAAATTTCTCACTGGGCCGTTCCCGGGTTATCGCGCCCTGCACCTCTGCTGGGTAATGCATAAAACCGCCTGCTGTGGGGGTAACCTCTGCCGGCGTGTTGTCAGCCAGGGAATTATTATGGAAATGGACAGGATCGGCATCAATCCGGTAACGGGAATAGCCGTCCCGCTGGTTAAAGTTCACCTTGACTACGGGCTGGTTAATGGGAATTGATTCAATGTTCCCGGTGCCCAGCCGGTGGTAATCCGTATCCCGGTAGGCAAA
Organism: Bacillota bacterium; assembly: GCA_012518675.1. Taxonomy (GTDB): domain Bacteria; phylum Bacillota; class Dethiobacteria; order DTU022; family UBA8154; genus JAAZMI01. The sequence goes on along the minus strand of JAAYRR010000070.1, from coordinate 3,030 downwards.
CGTTCTGCCCTGCAAAACAGGGTCGAGGGAAAAATCAATCCCCGGGACTAAATTAGAAGGGTCAAAGGAAGATTGTTCTTCTTCAGCAAAGAAGTTATCAACTAAGCGGTTTAAGGTCATCCTACCGATGATCTGCACCGGGACAACCTCTTCCGGCCACAGCTTCGTGGCATCCAAAAGGTCGAAATCATACTTAAATTCGTCTTCTTCCGGGATTAACTGCACCCCAAGGTTATATTGCGGGTAGGCTCCCCGTTCGATGGCCTCAATCAGATCGCGGCGGTGATAATCAGGATCTACCCCGCCGATAATATTGGCCTCTTCCAAACCTAGAGAGTGCACACCCAAAAGGGGCTTCCAGACAAACCGCACAAAAGTGGACCTGCCCTGCCCGTTTATAAAACGGAAGGCATTGATGGGATAGCCCTCCATCATACGCCAGCTGCGTGGACGCCCCCGGCCGGACATCAGCCACATAATAAAATGGGCAGACTCCTGGTTATTGGCAATGTAGTCCCAGGCATTGTCGTGGGCAATGGTGGCCTGCGGGACATCCGTAGTCGGGTTTTGTTTAACAGCATGCACAAAATCGGCAAATTTCATGGCATCCTGCAAAACAAAAGCCGGGAAGGAAAGGGCCAGATTATCATAGTTTCCAGCCTGAGTATAAAACTTGGTGGCAAAACCCCGGACATCGATAGCCGTATCCTTAGATCCCTTATTACCGATAAAATTTGAAAACCGCACAAAAACCGGTGTTTTGGTACCCGGCTCTTTTAGGAAATCTGCCATGGTATACTCCTGCATCGACTGTGTGCATTCAAAAATACCGTGCACCCCAAAACCCCGGGCATGAACCACCTTTTCCGGTATCCGTTCCCGGTTTAAATGAGACTGTTTTTTATAAAAATGCGAATCCTGGAAAAGTGTCGGCCCCCGTTTCCCTGCTCGCAGGGACCAACGATCGTTAGTGATTTTTAACCCGGCATCACTGGTCATCTCCCCACCGGTATTGGTTTCACGATACTGGTTTAACTGCCTAGTTTTTTCGTTTTCACCGGGGGGCCCCTGGCTGGTATGATCCACGCTGTTCATCCTTTCAAATTTTTATTATTTGCTCCTAGTTATGCGTGTTCTTAGGAATTTTATACAGCCTGTTTGAGGGTCTCCCTGATCGGTTGACGGCTTAAAAATATCTGTAAAGATTCCATTTGGTGATTATTTCTACAATTGTATTGTTATCATTATTTTTCAGTTGTATTTTTCCTTATTCTATGTAGTCCATACCGGAAATCGGGGCTGCTGCTGCGGGGTTGTATTTTTTTAAGTAGTCTTTCCAGTGATAACGCTTGCGGTGCAGTTGATGTAATATAAGCAACCCCCCTGTCCCGCCTGTGCATCTTGGAAAGTACTGGCGGGATTTGAAGCAAAGAAGCCAGGGGAAGATGGTTTTTGTTTTTGCAGAAAAAACCATGGTCAAAAAAGGTTTTGCCATGCATTTATAATATAATAAGATCTGTAAACCTAAACTGCTGTTAAAAATAACTTGTAAGGCTAAGAAAGGGTAAACTTCAGGAGATTATTTTTTAATACAAGTTGCCATTGCTTGTAGGCAGGCAGCAGTACATTTTCTACTGCTGCAAGTTCTTCTTCTTGTGAATGGCCACGGTAAATATGGGCGAGCATTTCCAGAGAATTAAAAAGCTGTAACATTGTTTCTGTCAACTGATTATTCTCCAGTTTGGGCAGTATAGGCGCCAGAGAGTTATTAATTTCCTGCAAAGCCATGACAATATCAGTAAAAATCCGGGTTGTATCCTGAAAACGACCTTCTACAGTTTGTTGGTAAAGATAGTCTATTGCCCCTTTAATGGTTTCTTCCAGGGCAAATAATTTATGCAGTACCACTATATACCGGTTCATTCCAAATATCCCCAATTAATAATCTTATATTAGTTTTTAATCATAATTGCCGCATAGGCCATTGTTGCCAGGTTGTTTGCCCTTAACAGCTCTTTTACTTTGAAAAGATAGATTGCATTATGTTCAACTGTTTTTGCAAAAGATTGGATAAGTTTTAACACCAGTTCATCCCCTAAACCCTGGTGAAAGGCTGCCATGCCTATAAGGTGCATCTTTATCAAAGCGTAATGAATGACAAACATCAGATATTCGTCAAATACCGGCCCATTTTTATTACCTAAAGGAAAAATATTTTTGAAAATATAATTAACTAAATAATTTTCTAGAATATATTCCCTATCCTGCATGTAGGGTTGGTAATATTCTGCATAGGCCTGGCTGTACTGTTCCCCGATTTCTTCCTCCTGCAGCCCCTTCTGATAATTAACCCCCCGCAAGAACTCTTTAAAACATTGGAAATAGCGCGGGCTGTTAATCCCTTGGAAAAAACGTTCGTCGGCCAATTCTTTTAAAAGTTTCATTTGAATAGTTGTCTGAACAGGAATACCAGCGATCGAATCCCTGATTATTCCTTCGTTAATCATATTGGTATACCTGGCAATTAGTTCCAGTATTTCTTTCGAACGATCTTGTTCAAGGTATTCTTCTACTTTTTTATAAAATAAACCTAAGAATATAAGGCGTTCCCAAAGTTTGAATTGCCTGTTCTGGATTACCTGTATTGTAAAGATGCGCAGCTCCCAAAAATACCTGTGCAACCTGTGAGGAATAACCGGCTTTTTAGTGTCTACCTCCCTGTGAACAAAAACCCCGCTTTGCAGCAACCCCGTCTGTTGGTCAAACTCCATGACTTCGGGGTTAAACAAGATCAGCCGGGCTGCTTCCGGGCAGGAAACAGTTGCAGATATTTCAAGGACACCGTTAATTTTATTAATTGTTCTTGGATAAAACTTACATGTAGCCGAAAGGTATTCTTCTCCCAGGGCAAGCTGAATCCTGCACAACTTGTCCTTATTTAAGAAAGGACAACGCCGATCTTTATTCATTTTTATTTTAGCATAGTCGGACTTACTAGGATTTGAACGGTTGCGTGTTACCTTTTCCTGA
>JAAYRR010000069.1 GCA_012518675.1 Bacillota bacterium | reverse complement strand
TCAGAAGCCCGGCTGCGATAAGGAATAAAACTGTGGGGATTAGAACGACTGCCAGTCTTCTTCTTTTCATTGACTACACCCGGCTTCCATTGCTGCTGTTATATTATATCATGCCTAGCGGTGAAATTGTTATTTCATTGTCCATCATTGTAACGTATACTATAGGGACAGGCACTAGGAAAGACAGGTACTTGGGAACGGGTGCCTTGGGGGAAAGGCACTTCTCTTGTTCTTAATACTTTTCCTGAAACTTACAATAAGTTTGCAACCCATAAAAACATATATCCGGAAGGTTGGACGTTAAACATGAATCAAATAGGACGCAATTTGGCAATTGGCAACAGTGAAAAAGGAATAATGGTTAAAAAGTTTAAAACCGCCCGCTGGGTTTTTTTTGTGATGGTAAGTATAGTTTATATGTTTGCCACTTTCCAGCGCATTGTACCGTCGGTTATGGGTAACGCAATCCAGGCGGATATCAACATCAGCGCCACCCTTTGGGGCACGGTTGGTTTAGCCTTTACCTGGACCTATGCCTTTGCGCAGGGGCCGGTGGGCGCCTTTCTTGATAAATATGGCCAGCGCATGGGGTTATCTGTAATATTAATTTTATCTGCGATCGGCTGCCTGGTTTTTGGCGCGGCCCACAGTTCAATGGGTATTATCTTAGGACGTGTACTGGTTGCCTTGGCGATATCGGGTTTCATGGTTGCCGGTGCCAAAACCTGTGCGAACTGGTTTACTACAAAGGAATATGTTGTTGTCTATGCTATTTTTATGGGCCTGGGCAACTTGGGCAGTTTGTTGGCCACCACCCCGATGCAGCTGTTAATGAACTTTTGCGGTTGGCGCCACGCGGTGATCTATTTTGTCGGGGGTGTCAGTCTTTTGATGGCTGTTGTGGTAGCCCTGTTTCTGCGCGACACCCCGGACAAAATGGGGTTGCAGTCGCCGGAGAAAATTTTAGAAACGGGTATCACCAAATCCTCCAAGGTTGAAAACAAAGCTGCTGTTGTTGAAAATATTTCCGCCGGGGAGATACTTAGGTCGCCGATCGTATGGATTTGTGCCTGCATAGCACTGGGGAGCAGCGCCAGCGGGCAAACCCTGCAATCACTGTGGATCGGCATCTACATGCATACTCTGATGCCGGCCGTACCTGCCATTACAATTAGTAATGTCCTCTTATGTGCCTCCATCGGGTTGATGCTGGGCAGCATCTCAGCCGGTTTCTTTACAAACAGATATACCCTGACCCGCACCCTGATCGGCAGCAATGTGCTGTTTTTGGTTTTTTGGGCTTTCATGGCCTTTAATGCCGGTAATATGACAGTGGCATCGTTAATGGTCACTAACTTTTTCCTGGGTTTTGCCCAGATGCTCACCGTCACAACCAACTTTATGCTGATTCGTGAACTTTTTCCCAAAAGCAGACTGGGCACCGCCTTGGGTTTCACCAATACCTTTATTTGGGTTTTTGGAGCGGGCTTGTGCCAGCAACTGTGGGGTTTTATTTTGGATGTAATTACCAAAGGCGGCGCCTATACTGTCCCGGCCTTTGCAGCTTGTTTTAAATTTCAACTGATTTATATTATTGTTGCCACCGGAGCCGCCTATGCTGTCTATAGAATGGCCAGACAAGGTAAAATTACCTCTGAACACCTGATCTAAGTTTTACCGGGTTACAGCAATTCATCAGGACAGCGCCGTGCCACTGAATACGGCGCTGTTATTTTTATTCCCCAGGGCCTGGAGGGGCCGGTTAAAGGTTTCGCAGCCAATACCGCCTGACTTTCTCCGCCACAGTAGCCCCCTATCCTGATTTCTTCCTGGGATCTCCCTTTGAAACGGGCAAAAACAGAAAACAAAACATAGAATATACAAATACCTAAGAGAAAGGAAATGTCCTGATGGAAAAACATGTTGGAAAAAAACCCCGGGTAAATCCCGCTGATCCCTCTACTTTTCCAAAATTTGTTGATCCGCTGCCCATTCCCAAAGTGGCAAGACCGTGTAAGGTCCATGCAACAGCTGTTTACCCTCCCCGTTTTCCCGGCAGAATCCCTTTGGGCGCCCGGGCTTCCCGGCAGCATTACCCGGCCTGCCCCCCAGACAAGAAACAGAAGATGGAGGAACAGGGCCACCGCAAAACCTACTGCATATCCATGCAGGAGGCCAAACACAGGTTTCATAAATTGTTCCCGCCAACCAAAATCTGGGGGTATAATGGCACTGTCCCCGGCCCCACGCTTGAAGTACATAGGGATACTGCTATTGAGGTCGAATGGACCAACAACCTGCCCCGTAAACACCTGTTACCGGTGGATCATACCTTGCATGGCACCATGGGTACCCCGGATGTGAGAACGGTAGTTCACTTACACGGCGCCAATGTTGCAGATCATAGCGACGGCCACCCCGACGCCTGGTTTACCCAAAATTTTACAACAGTAGGCCAAAGCTTTACCAGAAAGGTCTATGAATATACCAACCATCAACCCGGGGCCACCTTATGGTACCATGATCATGCTGTCGGCATCACAAGGTTAAATGTATATGCCGGATTGGCAGGGTTTTATCTGATAAGGGATAAATTAGAAGAAAGGTTAAACTTGCCAAAGAAGCCTTATGAAATTCCCATCGCAATCCAGGATAAGGCTTTTAATGAAGACGGTTCTTTATTCTACCCGGACAACGCTACCCCGCCGGTAACAAAACCCGTGCCGTCAACCCCCTCATTTTTTCTGGGCAACACGATAGCTGTAAACGGAAAACTATGGCCCTATTTGGATGTTGAACCCCGTAAATACAGGTTTCGAATTTTAAACGCCTCCAATTTAAGGGCATATGATTTCAGCCTGGACAACGGGGCTTCTTTTTATCAAATAGGCACAGAGCAAGGGCTGCTGCGGAATTCCATTGCCATAAAATCTTTCATTTTGGAACCCGCAGAAAGGATTGATGTCATTGTTGATTTTTCCCAATTTCAAGGGCAAAGCATAAACTTGGTAAACGGGGGGCCGGGAAGCACCCCGCCGGCTGATGAAGATACCGGCCTGATTATGCAATTTAGGGTTGTACTGCCTTTAAAACACCCGGATACAAGTGCTATACCGGAAGATCTGTTCCCCTACCACAGCGTCAACCCCTCTTTGGCTTACAGGGAGAGAACCTTGCACCTGGATGAAACTACCGATCACTTTGGCAGAGTGCTGCATCTTTTAAATGATCGCATGTGGCATGAACCGGCTACAGAAATTGCCAAACTGGACACTATAGAAATATGGCATCTGGTAAACCACTTTGCCTTTCCCCACCCCATTCATGTTCATTTGGTTAACTTTGAAATATTAGGCAGGAAACCGTTTGCCGCTGCTGACTTTGATGCTGACGGGAACTATTTGTTTGTTCCGGAAGGTTTAACCCCACCTGCAGAATATGAAAGGGGGCTTAAAGACGTAGTCAGGGCAGCACCCGGGGAGGTTACAACTATTGTGATGCATTTTAAGGAACATACCGGTGATTATGTCTGGCATTGCCATATCCTGGAACATG
>JAAYRR010000068.1 GCA_012518675.1 Bacillota bacterium | reverse complement strand
CTGTTATTTAAAGGGCATTTTATGCTTGACACTAAAATCGCCCGCCATTAAAAGGCCACTGCTTTAGCCATGGGGGTGTGTTAAAAGTTGGCAACTACTGCTGCCCCCTGTCATCCCAGTTATTCGCTTGTCATTTCCCAGTAGCCCCGGTTATATATGCCGACCCCCTTGTCAGCAATTATGTCAGTCCCTTGTGTCACCCTTATGTTCAGGTTGTTTCATTGCTGTTCAGGTGCCTTCAAAGCTGAAAGTGGGCCACGGGCTTCATAACTTTTTCATGCCGGCTACCACAGCGCGTATTTTTTTTGCCACAGAAGGGTAACATATCTTATTAATTCTGTCAAAAAATAATTACAAAGGAGGCCTAAGCTTTAATATGTTCTGCCCGGTTTGTCGCAGTATTAACACCGGAAAAGTAGGAAGCAACGTTTATTACTGTGCGGATTGCCTTTTGGAGTTTACCGATAAAAATGGGCAAATGGAAATATTTTATATCGATGCTGAAGGGGCTTCTTTTGCTCTCAGAGATAAAAACATTGCCTTAAAACTTGTCGAAACCATCCGGTCTGGCAGTCAGCTTTTTCCGGAAAAAATTGAAGAACTAATCAAGGGTTAAATATTGTGGAGAGGTGAAAGTTGGGAGAATTAAAAGGGGTTGTCATTGCCCCTCTTCTTTTTGCGGTGCTGGTAACCTACCTGCTGTCCCCCTTAGTTAACTACCTGCAAAAACAAAAAATTCCCCGTCCGTTGGGAATTTTGATCATCTATCTTTTTTTAGCCGCATTAATTTTACTCTTTGCTTTGAATCTGCTGCCCACCCTGCAGGATGAGTTGCAGGATTTGGTAGCCTCCCTGCCTACATATACCCAAAAGTTAACAAACTTTATAGAATACCTGGAAGGGAATTACCAGCGGTTTAACCTGCCGGCAAATATCCGCCAGGCCCTAAACGAAAACCTAACGCAGCTGCAAAAGTCGTTGACCGCCAACTTAGAAAAATTGCCGCAGTACCTGGTCGCCTTTTTTTGCCATGCCTTTGCGCTGCTGCTTGTGCCCCTTTATGTTTTCTACCTACTGCGCGATCATGTGCTGTTAAAAAAACGCTTACTGGCAATAATACCCCCTTCCTTTCGGCAAAACGCCCGGGACGCTCTGCAAGAAATTGATCAAACCTTGGGGGCCTACATCAGGGGGATTTTTATTGTCAGCTTTTCGGTAGGGGCGATGATCTACCTAGGCCTGTTGTTTTTTGGTGTAAAATTTGCCCTTTTTTTTGGTATCATCAATGCCTTAACAAACATTATCCCCTATTTTGGGCCATTAATCGGCGCGTTCCCGGTAGCCGCCGTTGTACTTTTGCAGTCACCGGCTTTAATCTGGCGGGTTGTGCTCTGGATTATGCTGGTGCAACAAATTGAAAGCCAGTTTATTTCCCCGCAGGTCTTTGGCCGCAGCTTAGGTTTTCACCCGCTAACCATCATTATTGCCCTCCTGTTGGGCGGGATTTATATGGGTTTTTTAGGCTTGGTGGTCATTATTCCTTTGTTAGCTATCCTGCGTACTATCTTCCTTCATTTTTACCCGTTAATAAAACACGTTATTTTAGAAAATAATAGAAAAAAATAGATGCCCGCCTTCCAAACAGGTTGTCATTTTGTTTTACAGCTAAACGAAGTATATTGCCTTACGGTAAAAAAACAGGCCTGTTTTTACACTGTGAATCCTTCAAAACCAGGAACTTACTTTTTACAGGCGCAGTCTTGCTGTATAATTAGATACCGGGAAGGTAAACCTTGGCCAGGGTGGTTATTCTTAGGCAATGCCTGAAAAAATCCCCTGCTTATGGGGGGCACGGGGCCTATGCTTTTATGCTGGCCATCCATCTATGTTTACATTTTTGGCAGCTGTTAAAGCTGCAAATAACGGCCTTGCACCAGTGCGGTCATAACCCGGGGTATAAAAAGGAGGCGGGCTCATGCTGGCAATATTGTCTTTTTTAGCTGCAGGGGTTTGGAGAAATATCCTGATCGCCCTGCTGTTTTTCTTGGCTTTTGTTTTAGCCGGGAACGTAATCACGAAATATATACTCAAGATCGCCCTAAAGATGTTTACAAAAAAGGAAACAGAACCGGACTTGCATGTTTTGCGTGCCCTGGAACCCCCGTTGCGCTTTTTATTTATTACCTTGGGAATTTATCTGTCCTTAAAATTTCTTCCCCTCAGCGCGGCCTTAAATGTTACGGTTTTAAAACTATTTCGCATGGCGATCATTGTCATTCTGGCCTGGGTGTTCTATAACCTTGCCGGCGCCCGGTTGTTTGTAGCGACCAGCCGCAGTTTCGATTTAGAAATTGATGATATTTTAATTCCCTTTTTAAGCAAATTCACGCGGGTGGTTATTATTGTCCTGGCAGCAAGCATCATCGCAGAGGAATGGGGATATAACGTTAGCAGCTTTGTTGCGGGCCTGGGCCTGGGGGGGCTTGCCGTGGCCTTGGCGGCCCAGGATGCTTTGGGCAATATTTTTGGAGGCATCGTTATCATCATGGATAAACCCTTTTCCATCGGCGAACGGATTACAACGCCCAGCGTAGACGGGACGGTGGAGGATATCTCTTTCAGGAGTACAAAAGTCAGAACACTGACCAACGCGGTGGTTACCGTTCCCAATTCCACCTTGGCCAATGAACCGATTACAAACTGGGCTAAAATGGAAAAACGCCGGATCACCTTCAACTTAGGGATTAACAGTGAAGCCCCGCTGGAAAAATTTAAAAACTGCCTGGAAAAGATTAGGACTATGCTGGAAAACCACCCCGGTATCCATAAGGATACTATTCATGCCGTTTTTGATCAGTTTAACGAAGGCCGTTTGGAAATACTTTTTTATTTTTTCACCACCACCACAGACTGGGGAGAATATTTAAAAATCAAAGAGGAGGTTAACTTTAATACGCTGGTAATTTTAGAAGAAGAGGGGCTGTCCTTGGCCTTCCCGGGTAGAAGCATCTACCTGCAAAATAAGGATCCTGAAAAGTAAGTCCCGGGGCCACTGTTAACACTTCGTAGGGCTCCGATCTACGTATAGCAAAATTACCTACAGTAAATTTTTCCAGGTTCTTCCCAAAAACCTTTTTTGCTGAAAACTGGCCTGGGGCGGCTAAAAGGAATATTGCAGGAAGTTAGAGAATATTAAATGTAAAATAATTAAGCAAAGGTTGTCTGTTATGCAAAATATTTCAATTATCAGTGTGGACATGTTTCAAACTCTGGTGGATGTCAACAGCAGACGCCACCATCTTTGGAAACGGATTCTGGAAAAAAAGTATTCTGCGCAGCTTGCTGAAAGATACTGGGCCTGGGCTACAGAGTTAATTTTTAAAAACTATGATGAACTCTTTCAGTTGGAAAAAGAATTTATCAGCTGCCGGGAAATCATGGAAAATTCCTTTCACGAACTGTTTTCGGAAGCCGGCCTAAACCTGGATCCGGGAACAGGGGCCCAGGTTTTAGTGGAAGAACACGGTTGGTCTCCCCCCTATGAGGATACAAAAATTTTTTTTGAAAAGGTGGGTAAACATTTTCCAATTTGCGTTGTCAGCGATGCCGATACAGATATGATCCGGCCTTTGACGGATCTTTATGAATTTGACAAGGTTTTTATTTCTGAACAGCATCAGGCTTATAAAGGAAGCCCGGGAAGCAGGTTTTTTAGAGCTGTTGTTGAACACTATGGGGTTCAGCCGGAGGAAATTTTACATATTGGGGATTCAAAATATGATGTTTTGGGAGCCGATCGTGTCGGCCTGCAGAGCTGCTGGTTAAACCGCAAGGGGTTGGCTTGGCCAAGTAAGGAAGCCCAGCCGGCCCATACAGTTACATCGCTGCAGGAAGCAGCAGCGCTGCTGGAAAAGAAAGCGTAAGGCAAAGCAGTACGTATGTAGGCGGCGCGTATACAATATAAAGAAAAGAAAACAGAATTTTAATAATCTGATCCTATTAAACGTTGTTCAAAATGTGGTTGGGGAAAAAGAAAAACAGGTTTTGGCTGATTTTGTAAAATAACATTGTTTTAACTTCTAACCTTGCAGGCCTTTGCTGGGCCTGTTTTTTTATGGCTGTGGGGCCCGCAGTCCGGTAAAAAAGCAGTGCATGGCGTTTTCTAGCTGTTAACAGCCCTGCCGGGCAACCTGCAGCCGTGGAGTGACGGGGACCAGCTAAACCTATCAAGTCCTAATTTGAATATTTAATCGAAAAAACCCATTTTCAGCTATGCAGCCTGCAATAAACCGGCTGCATATAATTTGCTTGTCACCCCGGGTGTGCACATAACAAAGCTTTTCTGTTTTAAAGTATGGTAAAAAAATGATGGGGGGCCGGTTTTCCTGATAATCCCTTTGGGGTTCCCCGCTGTGGTGCCCTTTGCGGCAATGACTTAGGGTGCTTAAAACAGGGTTTTTGCCGCTGGTTTTTGCGCGGTCCATTAACCATTGGGGCAGGGAGGCATATAATATACAGAACTATTTTGTAAAGGAAATGGGAAAAACACCTTTCCCGTTTCCTTGTGAAGTTAAAGAAAGGAGGTATTGGGCAAATGATGAAACCGCGAATTCCTTCTTCCTGCCCGGCAGGTTTTCGGGGTCGTTATACGGTTGTTTCTGGCGATACAATGTTTTTTATTGCACAGCGTTTCGGTATAAGTCTGAATTCCCTGATTGCTGCCAATCTGCATATTGCCGATCCGGATATGATTTTCCCGGGTGATGTGCTTTGTGTTCCGGGAAAAGAAGGGGGGCGAATTCCTTCTTCCTGCCCGGCAGGTTTTCGGGGCCGTTATACGGTTGTTTCCGGCGATACAATGTTTTTAATTGCCAAGCGTTTCCGGGTTGGTCTGGACTCCCTGATTGCCGCCAACCCGCAGATTACAGATCCGGGTGTGATCTTCCCGGGCGATGTCCTTTGTGTCCCCGGTAGGAGAACTGATCATGGGCACGGCCACCACGGTCGTCATGATCACCACGGTGGTCACTGGTATGACTACAGTGAAGATTATGGGGACGGCGAAGGGTATGACTACGGGGATTACGGCGATGATTACGGAGAAGGCTATGGATACGGCCCCCATGGGGGGAACTATGAACACAGTCACCACCGGAGGCGCAAGGACTGCAATTTACCCCTTAGCTGCCCGGCAGGCTTTGAAAGCCTCTATACCGTCCAAACGGGTGACACGATGTTTTCCATTGCACAGTATTTTGATGTGAGTTTGGAAGCCCTGCTTGCTGCAAACCCGCATATCGTCAACCCCAAAATGATTTTCCCCGGCGATATGCTTTGTATCCCCGGCAGGATTCCCAAAAGATGCCCGGCAGATTTCAAAGAGCGCTATACCGTGCAAGCGGGTGATACAATGTCCTCCATTGCACAATATTTCAGTGTAAATGTAGATTCCCTGATTGCTGCCAACCCACATATCATTGATTCAAATATAATTTTCCCTGGCGACGAACTCTGTGTCCCCTAAAACACCCTCTTTCATAAAGATGCTGTAACCGGGGGGATATACTTTGTAACCGGAGAAAAGACCCCCTGGCTGGTACCAGGTATTCAAACAGGGTAACCGGGAGGGCGGCCTTGGGTTGGCACCTTGCAGCTGGAAAAAGTGAAAGCGGGGATTTTTTGGAACGTTGGAAATGTCTAACCACAAGGTGCCCCCTCGGTTGGTACTGTGGCAGGTTTTAAGAGCGGTATTTTCTGTGTAATAATTATGTTATATATGAAGCGCCGCTCTTTCATTTTTTTAAAAGCCGCCTTGGGCAGGAAGTTTTCCTCTTAAAAGAGAATATTACCTACACATCTTTAGGAACAGGTTACTGTAAATATTTGTGTGGATTGAAACTGGTAAGGTGTAGTCGATACTGATAAGGGAGGTCAACTATGTACATCAGTACCCGCGACAATTATCCTTCAATGTCTGCCTCAGAAGTGATCAAACTGGGCATGGTTCCCGCCGGGGGTCTTTTTGTGCCGGCAGAGATACCTGTTCTTTCCGGGGAAGAGATTCTGGCCAGGCAGGGGGGGGACTATCAGGAAACTGCAAATTGGTTGCTTTCTCTTTTCCTGCCTGATTTTACGTCGGCAGAGATCAGTACCTGTGTGGGACAGGCCTATAACGAAGAAAATTTTGCTCACCCGCAGATAGCTCCTCTTAACCATTTTGATGAACACATATATTTCCTGGAACTGTGGCACGGGCCAACGGCTGCCTTCAAGGATTTAGCGCTGCAGCTGATGCCCCATTTACTGTCCCGGGCGCTGTTTAAAACACACACAGAGCAGGAGACCGTAATTTTGGTAGCGACTTCAGGGGATACGGGCAAGGCTGCTTTGGAAGGCTTTAAAAATGTACAGGGCATCAAAATTATTGTGTTCTACCCCCAGGGCGGGGTGAGCAAGGTACAGGCGCTGCAGATGACCACCACAGATGGTGCCAACACTTACGTTGTAGCCGTCAAGGGCAACTTTGACGACTGCCAGAATGCAGTCAAGGCAGTGTTTGCAGACAGCGACCTTAGCAGCGCCCTTGCAAAAAAAGGGTATGCCCTTTCCTCAGCCAATTCCATTAATTGGGGCCGGCTTTTACCGCAGGTTGTCTATTATTTTCAGTCCTACCTGACTCTTATTGCCCAGGGGGCTGTTTCCCCCGGCGAAAAAATCAACTTTGTGGTGCCTACGGGGAACTTCGGCAACATTTTAGCCGGCTGGTACGCCTATCGGATGGGGTTGCCGGTGCATAAATTAATCTGCGCTTCAAATGAAAACAAAATTTTAACAGAATTTTTCCATACCGGCAGCTATGATCTGCACCGCGAATTCAAACAGACGAGCAGCCCCTCCATGGATATTTTGGTTTCCAGCAACCTGGAAAGGTTTCTTTTTGAAAAAACCGGCCGCGATGCGGCAAAAATAAACCGCTGGATGGCAGACTTACAGGCAAAGGGTTGTTTTGCAGTCGATACCGGGACGCTGAAGTCTATAGAAAATATTTTGGCTGCAGGGTATGCTACTGAAGAGGAAACCTTAAAGGCGATTAATGAAGTTTTTACCGGCCATGCCTACCTGCTGGATACCCATACGGCGGTAGGGTACCGGGTTTACCAAAAATACCGGCAGCAGACCGGCGATCAGACCAAAACGGTAATTAATGCTACAGCCAACCCTTTTAAGTTCAGCCGCAGTGTCTTAAAGGCTATCCAGGGACAGGATTTTTTGCAGGGTACAGATGAATTCAGCATTTTACAGGCGCTAAGCGCCGCCAGCCGGGTTGCAGTTCACCCCGCACTGTGTGATTTGCAGGTAAAAGAGGTTTTACACCATACTGTCTGTGAAAAAGAAGAAATTGGGCAGGAAATTAAAAAGATTTTACAGTGTGATTTTTGATCTTTCAAAAGCATGCCCGGTTTTTGCGGTTATAGTTTTAAAACGGCTTCTTCTGGAATAATGGTTTTGTTTAAGGTTTTTTAGATTTGAGCATTATTTGTGTTTTTATGAAAAAGCCCTGGTAACCACAGGGAATAATGACCAGTTTGTTCTGCTATAGATGCGTATTATGAAATAAGAAAACAGGTGATTAAATTCGCAGGACTAATTAAACTCCCCGGGGATATCTGGCAGCTGGATCTGAAAGAAAGAGGGCTTCCCGGTTGGACAGCAGGCTACTTGGTAAAAGGTACGGGCTCCAAGGATTGGATGTTAATCGAAACAGGCCCGGCAAGCTCTGCTCCCCGGATTTTGGCAGCAGTGGACAGCTTAGGAATTTCCCCGGAGCAGATAAGGTACATCGGCGTTACCCATATCCACCTGGATCATGCCGGCGGCCTGGGGGTTGCTGCCCGCTATTTTCAAAAAGCCGGCATCTGGGTACACCCCAGGGGGATTAGACACCTTATTGATCCCACCAGGCTGATCGCCGGCTCCCGGGCAGTATACGGTGAAGAAAAAATGCAGCTTTATGGTGAAGTCTTGCCGGTTACCCCGGCAAGACTTCACCCGGCCCGGGAAGGAACGCAGATCCGCCTGGGCGAAAGGGTGCTTGAAGTCTGGGAAACGCCCGGCCATGCCAAACACCATGTCTGTTATTATGATCACCAGACCAAAGGGCTGTTCAGCGGCGATGCAGCCGGGGTATACCTTCCTCGCACCTCAAAACTGTTAAAGCGGCCAATCTTGCGCCCGGCGACCCCCGGCCCTGACTTTAACGGGACATTAATGCTGCAAGATCTTTACAAAATAGCACTTTCCAAAGTACAAAACCTTTACTTTGCCCATTTTGGCGCTGCTGCACCGGCACAGTTGCTAATCGAAATAGTAACAGGGCAGCTGTTGATGCACATGCACATTGCTGCAGGTTACAGGGGCAAGGAAAACGCCCAGCAGCAGTTATGCACAGCGTTGCAAAAATATACATTAAAAGGGCTGTGCAGCTGCCTGGGGGATAAAAACATCGCTGCAGATCTGGTCGGCAATGAAATGGACTTAATGCTGCAACCCTTGTATGACTCGGCAGACGGACTGCTCCTCAACACATAACAACCAAACGAACAAACAGGGGGCAAACGTGGGGGCAGTAGACCGTGTGAAAAAACTTCAAAAAAAGGCAATTCATCTGCAGACAAACAAAAAACCGCCCCTGGCTTTGCAAACAGAAAACCGTCATCCCTGCGTTTGCCCAACTGTCCCCCTGGCGGTGAGCACAGCATCAATTGTTTGGTTGATCATAGAACAACTACAAAGTATTAAACTTTTACTTGCAAAAAACAAGGGTAAATGCTAAAATTAATCTATCACATAACTTAGCTGTAAACCGATGAGCAGGAAAAGTAAGAAAACATTGCTGTACTAAGAGAACCGCTGGCCGGTGAAAATGCGGTTGCAGAAATACTTCTGAATGGACCTGCGAGGGCGGCCCAAAACCTGTAGGGGAGTAGGCGTCGTCGGGAACCCCGCCCGTTACCAATGGGGTGCATATGTTGGTATGCAAAAGGAGTGGGCGCACTAGCGCCAAATTGGGTGGTACCGCAGGAGTATAAAGCTTTTGTCCCTAAAGTTGGGGGCAAAAGCTTTTTTATTCTTTTGACGCACCAAGTTAATTGGAAAGGAAGGTGGCAGGCATGTTAAACGGGCGTTTTGGCATCCATGGGGGACAGTATGTTCCCGAAACGCTGATGAGCGCAATCGGCGAGCTGGAGGAAGCTTACAGCCATTACCGGAACGACCCCGGCTTTCAGGAGGAACTGGCGGCACTGCTGCATAACTACGCCGGACGTCCTTCATTGCTCTACTTTGCGGAAAAAATGACTGCAGATCTGAACGGGGCCAAAATCTATCTCAAGCGGGAGGATCTTAACCATACAGGGTCACACAAGATTAACAATGTGCTTGGGCAGGCGCTGCTGGCTAAATACATGGGTAAAACCCGTGTAATTGCTGAAACCGGCGCAGGGCAGCACGGCGTGGCTGCGGCAACCGCCGCTGCACTGATGGGCATGGACTGTGAAATTTTCATGGGCCAAGAGGATATTGAACGGCAAAGGCTCAATGTTTACCGGATGGAACTCTTAGGTGCCCAGGTGCATGCGGTAACGAGCGGTACCCGGACCCTAAAAGATGCAGTCAACGAAACCATGCGGGAATGGACAAAGCGGGTTGCAGATACCCACTATGTGTTGGGCTCGGTAATGGGGCCGCATCCCTTTCCCACCATGGTGCGTGATTTTCAAAGCGTGATCGGCCGCGAAGTCAAACAGCAGCTGCTGCAGAAAGAAGGCAGGCTGCCCGATGTTTTGCTCGCTTGTGTAGGCGGCGGCAGCAATGCAATTGGGCTGTTTTATGATTTTATCGCAGAGCCGGGGGTTCGTTTAATTGGTTGTGAAGCTGCCGGGCGCGGCATTGACAGCACTGAAACAGCGGCAACTATTACCACGGGCACCTTGGGTATTTTCCATGGTATGAAATCCTATTTCTGCCAGGACCGCTACGGCCAAATAGCGCCGGTATATTCCATTTCGGCAGGGCTTGATTATCCCGGTGTGGGCCCCGAACATGCCCAGCTTCATGATACGGGCCGGGCAGAATACGTGCCCATTACCGATCACGAGGCGGTGGAAGCCTTCGAATACCTTTCGCAGGTGGAAGGCATTATCCCCGCTATCGAAAGTGCCCATGCCCTGGCCTACGCTATAAAAATAGCCCCTGCCATGCGTAAAGACCAAATTATGGTAGTTAACCTTTCCGGCCGGGGCGATAAAGATGTGGCCGCCATAGCACGTTACAGGGGGGAGCAGATCGATGTCTAAATTACAGCAGGTTTTTTCAAAGGGCAAGGCCTTTATACCGTTTATTACAGCGGGTGATCCATCCTTGGAAGTTACAGAACGGCTAATGTTCAAGATGGCAGAGGCCGGCGCAGATTTAATCGAACTGGGGGTTCCCTTTTCAGACCCCATTGCCGAAGGCCCGGTGATTCAAGCGGCAAGCGAGCGTGCCTTGGCCGCCGGTGTCACGACAGATAAAATATTGGCGATGGTGGGGCGTATGCGCAAATCTTGCCAGGTGCCGGTAGCTTTGATGACGTATGTAAACCCAATTTTTACTTACGGCACAGAACGTTTCCTGAAAAAATGTCAGGCAGTTGGCATCGCCGCGGTGATAGTGCCGGACGTGCCCTTTGAAGAAAGGGAGGAACTTTTGCCTTTTTGCCCGACATACGGGGTTGATTTGATCTCCATGATTGCCCCGACCTCCAACCGGCGCATCCGTATGATTGCCAGTGAAGCGCAAGGCTTTATTTATTGCGTATCGTCGCTGGGAGTTACCGGCGTCAGGCACAAAATCGGCAGCATTGTGGAACAGATGATTAAACAAGTTAAAGAAGTGAAAGAAATCCCTTGTGCCATTGGCTTCGGTGTTTCACAGCCCGAACAGGCCAAGGAGCTGGCCCGGTTTGCTGATGGTGTTATTGTAGGCAGCGCCATTGTAAAAATAATCGGCCAATATGGTGCAGGGTGTGTGCCCCATGTAGTGGAATATGTGCGCAGCATGAAAAACAGCATAAATTAAAAATAAACTTAAACAACTGCAGGCAAAACAAACCGATGAGCAAGAGAAGTAGGTAGGGGAAGGTAGCCCAGAAAGCCGCTGTTACTGGGAAAGCGGTGTACCGGAAAATACTGAATGGACTTGCGAGGGCGGCTTGAAACCGACAGGGGAGTAGACGCCGCCGGGAGCCCTGCCCGTTATCAAGGGGGTGCATATGTCAGTATGCAAAATAAGTGGGCGCTCTAGCGTCAATTGGGGTGGTACCGCAGAAGTGTAAGCTTTTGTCCCTGGGCAGGGATGAAAGTTTTTTTATTGCCTTAAAGCTGTGCAGTACCTGCGCAGCGAAAACCGCAAAATTTAATGTTCACAGGGTGCAGTTTCATCTGGAATCCAGTCTGAACCCTTTAGGGTATATGGCTTTATGCAAGGTTTTTTAGAAACAGCGGAGGTGCATAAACATGATGAAGCATGTAATCCAGGCAATAATCAACGGTGAAGATCTTGACTTTGAAACCGCTAAAAATGTCATGAATGCAATGATGAACGGCACGGCTACCCAGGCCCAGATAGGCGCGCTACTGACCGGCCTAAGAATGAAAGGCGAAACTGTGGAGGAAATTACGGCCTGCGCCCTGGTGATGCGTGAAAAAGGGCTGAAAATTAACCCGGTGCGCAAGGTGATAGATATTGTCGGCACCGGCGGTGACGGGACGAAAACCTTTAACATATCCACCACCGCGGCCTTTGTAACCGCGGCAGGCGGGGTCCCGGTAGCCAAACACGGGAACCGCAGCGTATCAAGCGCCAGCGGTGCAGCCGATGTCCTGGAGTCTTTGGGGGCCAACCTTAACCTGACACCCAAACAAAACGAAATCATATTAGAAAAGAGCAATATCTGTTTCATGTTTGCCCAGCTTTATCATAACTCTATGAAATATGCGGCGCCGGTCCGCAAAGAAATGGGTGTGCGTACTATTTTCAATATATTGGGGCCGTTGGCCAACCCGGCAGGGGCGACCATGCAGCTGCTGGGCGTCTATGATCGCAGGTTGGTGGAACCTTTGGCCCAGGTGCTTTCCAACTTGGGTGTGGTCAGGGGGCTGGCAGTAAACGGCGGCAGAGAAGGAATGGATGAAGCAACCCTGACCGGCGAAACCTATGTCTGTGAAATTCGGCAGGGGAAATTGGTTTCATATGAAATAACACCGGAACAATTGGGGTTCAGCCGCTGTTCCCTCGATGCTTTGCTTGGCGGCAGCCCCGCAGAAAATGCACAAATTACCCGGGAGATACTAAGCGGCCGGGAACGGGGCCCCAAGCGCGATGTAGTAGTTTTAAATTCCGCTATGGCTCTGTATTTAGGGCTGGATGACTGTACTCTAGCAGACTGCGTCAAGATGGCCCAAGATATCATCGACAGCGGGCAGGCTGCTGCCAAACTGGAACAGTTTTGCCGGCTGACCAACGAGGTCACACCATGATCCTCGAAACTATTGCAGCTTCCACGCGCATCAGAATCACACACAAAAAAGCTGCAGTGCCGTTTGAAAAAGTAAAAAAAGCCGCCTTGAACATGAAAACTACAGCAGATTATCCTTGGGAAGAGGCGTTGCGTAAGCGGGACATCAGTTTCATCTGTGAAATTAAAAAAGCATCGCCCTCCCAAGGGGTGCTGGCGGCTGACTTCCCCTACCTGCAGATTGCCAAAGAATACGAACAGGCCGGGGCAGCGGCCCTCTCTGTGTTGACGGAACCAAAATATTTTTTGGGCAGGGACGAACACTTAATGCAAATAACAGATGCAGTTTCGCTGCCGGTACTGCGTAAAGATTTCATCATCGATGCCTACCAAATTTATGAAGCTAAAATTTTGGGGGCGTCTGCTGTACTGCTGATCTGCGCCCTGCTGGATACACAAACAATCCGTGATTACCTATCTGTATGTGACGAACTGGGCCTGTCTGCGCTGGTTGAGGCACATGATGAAGGGGAAATTGAAGCGGCGCTGGCGGCCCGGGCCAGGGTTATCGGGGTGAATAACCGCAACCTGCATGATTTTACGGTAGACATCTGCAACAGCATCAGGCTGCGCAAATTGGTGCCGGAAAGTGTTCTTTTTGTCGCAGAAAGCGGGATCAAAACTGCTGACGACGTGGCAAGGCTGCGTCAGGCTAAGGTAAACGGCCTGCTGATCGGTGAAACTTTGATGCGGAGCCCAGAAAAGCGGGCTATGCTATACAGATTGCGGGGTAAAATAGAATGACCAAAATTAAAATATGCGGTTTGACACGCAGGGAGGATGTAGCTGCAGTAAATCAATGGCTGCCGGATTACGTTGGTTTAGTGTTTTGCTCCAGCCGCCGGCAGGTCACACCGGTACAGGCTGCCCTGCTGAAAGCCGGCCTGGATACCCGCATTAAGGCGGTGGGGGTTTTTGTCAATGAGCCGATTTTCACCATTGTTAAACTGCGCAATACCGGTGTAATAGATTTAGTACAGCTGCATGGGGACGAAAACGCAGCCTACCTAAGAAAACTAAAGTCCCACCTTGATTGCCCGGTCATCAAGGCTGTGCGGGTACAAAATGCAGCACAGGTGCAGCAGGCAGAGCAGATGCCCTGCGATTGGCTCTTACTGGATGCTTATCAAAAAGGAAGTTACGGCGGCAGTGGAAAAATGTTTG
>JAAYRR010000067.1 GCA_012518675.1 Bacillota bacterium | reverse complement strand
CTGTCCCATAGTCAGCCTCCTCTTTAAAATATTTAAAATTAACTGTTATTACCCGGGATTATTAAAATTTACATGAATTCTATCAGCAAACAACTTGGTAAGAACGGTTTTCCAGGTGGGGTAAGGTGCTGGGTAAGGTACGATGTAAAGTGCGGTGTAAAGTGCTATGTAGGGTACTGCGGGTAACAGTAGATGTTGAATATTGTTCACGTTGTTTACAATCTTTACAAAGGCCATAACAACAAAACTTGAGAGGAAAATCTATTGTTACATATCTTTACCATATAACCCTAACTTGAACGTCCTTCAATTCTAAGTATACAGCAGCACCCCTACCCTGTCAAAAGTTTTAGACAGGAATATAGAGTCCGAAAATACCTTTATTTTAAAATTACACTAATTTACCTGGTATTTTCTCTTTTTTAAAGATAATATCTTTACTAAGCAATAGATATTGTATCTGAACAGCGTTCACTGCGAACTAAACTGGCCCGTAAGCAGTTTTCTGGAATTGCAAAATATAACACATACAGGGGAATCGGTTAATAATACCCCGGCTAGAAAACGGGAAAATAATTAATTGGGGTATACACAGCAGCTACTGCAGGCTTTTTGTTTCCAGATATATTTTTGTTAGCTGCAGATGGAGAAATACATGGGGGTCCAAACCTGAGGAATAAAAAAACCACCAGTCATTTCAACCCGGTATTCCAGATAAATTAATACAAAAATACCGGGCCGGATTTCACCGGTGGAATAGGGGCATAGCTGTAAACGGCCCTTACAGCTGCTATTAATGTTTTGGCAGGGGGGCCGTCCCCTATTGAGCGGGGAGTTGCAAAGCCTGTAAAGGCACTCCCTGCCTACCCAGAATCCTGCGATTTCAGCCTTGGGGGCGGGTATGTCAAATAGATTTCCTTTTTAGCTGCTCCTCCTTCCTATAACCCGCAAATAATACCCTGCAGGGCCCGCAGGGCCAACAGATAACTTTGCGGACCAAAACCGCTGATTTGTCCGTAGACAACAGGAGCAATCACGGAACGTTGGCGAAAAGCCTCCCGTGCATAAATGTTCGAAAGGTGGACTTCGACCGCCGGCAGATGAACCCCGGCCAGCGCGTCCCGCAGGGCAATGCTGTAGTGTGTGTAGGCCCCGGGGTTAATAATAATGCCGCTATATTTTCCCGGTGCGCTGTGGATACAATCCAGCAGGGCGCCCTCGCTGTTAAATTGAAAACAATTTACCGCCAACCCTATTTTTTCTGCCTCCTTTAAAATTAAACCGTTCAGTTCTTCCAAGCCCATATGACCATAAATATTTATTTCCCTGCTTCCCAACAGATTTAGGTTGGGCCCGTGAAGGACGAGTATCTTTTTTTCGGCATTCATGCTTAAAAACACCCCCTGCTCCTCACTGCTTAAAAATTTTCTGCACCCCACCCACCATACCGGCAATTTGCATTAAATTACCTTCTGTTTCCAGGACCGCTTAACCGCCATGATCGGTGGGATGCAAAGTGGGGCATTAAATATTTTTACCTTCTCTGCGCAGGCAAGAGGTTATTGCTTTTATTATTTCCCCGGCAACCTCCGCGGGATTCTTGCCAACGGTATCTACAATATAATCGGCCTGTTGGTAAAGAGGCCTCCTTGCGGCGAGCAGCGCCGTTATTTTGGCCTGGAAATCAACACCCTGTAAAAGGGGCCGTTCCTTCGTTCCCTGCAGGCGGCGGCAGGCCTCTGCAGCAGAAACATCCAGGTAAACAATGAACCCCCGGGCCCTTAAAGCAGTCCGGTTTTCCGCCCGCAGGACAGCCCCGCCACCGGTGGCAACCACGCAGCTTCCCGGTGGTTTTTGACCTAGAATGGTCAGTATTTCTGTTTCCCTGTCGCGAAAAAACCCCTCCCCTTTATGCCTGAAAATTGCGTTGATGCTCATTCCCAATTTTTGCTCGAGCATGGCGTCGCTGTCCCAAAATTTGATCCTTAGCTTCCGGGCCAAAATTTGGCCTACACTTGTTTTGCCGGAGCCCATAAAACCTGTCAAGCAGATATTTTTCTTCAAAACCAACAAGAAGCAGAGCCTCCTTGTCTGTCCCGGGGCCCTGCCCCGGTCACCGGGCGATCACCAACCGCCAAGGGTATTTTAATGCAGGACCGACCCGGGGCTGTTACCGCCCCGGGAACCTATTGCAGCGCCTGCAAAAGAGCCCGCCGCATCGCTGCCGGCAAGGCTTTTTTCCCGGTAAAAATTTCAAATGCTTTTAAACCCTGACCCAAAAGCATATCCTGGCCGTTTAAGGCGGGGATGCCCCTTTCTGCAGCCTGGTACATAAATTCTGTTTGCGGGGGATTATAGCGCAAATCAACAGCTGCCCGGCATTCTGTTAGGTTTTCTACAGGTAAATAACCGTGCCCCGCCGGATCACTGCTTAACGCATTAACCAACAGGGAGGTCCCGCCTATGACTTCCGGTAAAATTCTTTCACCCCACTTTAAAATATGGATTTCCCCCGCCCGGAAAACACCGCCCCGGGCCAAAAGCGCCGCCAAGACCCGCGCATGGGCTACGGTGCGATTGATAATCACCAGTTGCCGCACGCCGACCCGGGAAAGGGCCAAGGCTACAGCCCGGGCCGCTCCGCCGGCCCCCCAAAGACAAGCCTTCCGCCCCGCAAAAGCATTCCTGCCAAAATTTTCTGTGAGCAAATAGAGAAAGCCGTCCACATCGGTATTGTACCCGGACAACAGGCCTGCTGTATTTTTTACAGTGTTGACCGCTTCCAAAAGGTCTGCCTCCGGGGACAGTTTATCCAGGTACTGTTTGGCTGCTTCCTTATGCGGTGCCGTGATATTTACCCCCTGCAGGCCCAGGGAAACGACAGCCTTCAGCGCCGGCCCTACCTTTCCCCGGGAAACACGGAAAGGCAGGTAGCAGAAATTTAGCCCGGCTTCCCGAAAAGCAGCATTGTGCATGGCCGGCGAAAGGGAATGGCTAACCGGATCGCCAAAAATACCGACCACCTTTGTTTCGCCGTTAATTGGTATTCCTTGTAAACTATAAACCAACCGCCTGGGCCTCCTTTCCCTGTTTACATTTACCTTCCCTCCGGCTGCCCGGCAGCGATCCCCATTTAATAAAGGTATTCATCAATGACCTGCTGTACAATGTTAAAAGGAGGAGCTTTACAAACAAGCACCCTGCCGGCAGCTTGCGGGAGAATGAAGACCAGTGCCGCCCCCTCTTTCTTTTTATCATAAAACAGGGCCTTTGCGACAGCTTGCGGTTTTAAAGCCGGCGGGGGCGGGGGAAATTTTAGCAAACGCCGCAGCAAAGTACGGATGCGCCGGGCGGCATTCCGCTCTAAAACCCGCAGCAGCTCCGCCAGCCTGACTGCCAAGAGCATGCCGCAGGCAACCGCTTCACCGTGCAGGTAATAGGCATAATCTGTAGCGGCTTCCAAAGCATGGGCAAAGGTATGTCCGAAATTCAGGATACGCCGCAGATCATTTTCACGTTCATCGCGGGATACTATTTCACCTTTGATGCGGATCGCCCGCCGTATATACTTTAAAAGCCGGGGCTGGGCAGCATGCAGCAGACTGTTCCCGGCCGGTATATTTTTCTGTTGCAGATTTTCCAGGTCTATAAAAAATTTCCGGTCCCAGATCAGGGCATATTTTACCAACTCGGCCAGGCCGGCGTTGAACTCCCGCGCGGGCAGGGTTTTAAGGGCTGCCACATCGCTGACGACCAAAGTTGGCTGGTAAAAAGAACCGATCAGGTTTTTACCCAAGGGATGGTTGACCGCCACTTTGCCCCCAACGCTGCTGTCCACCATCGCCAGCAGCGTTGTCGGCACCTGCACATAGGGAACACCCCTTAAATATGTCGCCGCCACAAATCCGGCCAGATCACCGACGACCCCCCCGCCCAGGGCAACGATCGCTGCGCGCCGGTCCAAACCGGCCTGCAGCGCCCGCGTGTACAGGCCGGCTGCTGTTTCCAGGGTTTTCACCTGTTCTCCCCCCGCCAGCACCTTTAGGTATGGTTTGTACCCGGCAGCCTGCAGGCTCTGCAGGCACTGCCGCGCGTAAAGGGGGGCTACATTTTTGTCACTGACCACCAGCACCGGGCCGGCCGGCAGCTGTCCGGCGAGCAGTAAACCGGTATTTTTTAGCAGCCCCCGGCCCAGAAAAACGGGGTACCTGCCGGACGGGGTTTGTACTCGGATTGTAAACATGCTAACTTCCACCGCCTAAATAATCCTGCTTAAGCTGTTGATAGTCGCGCCACCCTGCTTCTAT
This sequence comes from Bacillota bacterium, assembly GCA_012518675.1. Classification (GTDB taxonomy): domain Bacteria; phylum Bacillota; class Dethiobacteria; order DTU022; family UBA8154; genus JAAZMI01. The sequence continues at coordinate 3,220 of JAAYRR010000067.1, read as the reverse complement.
TTCCAGCAGAGAGTCACCGCCGAATTTTTCCAAAAAGGCCCGTGCCAGCTCCCAGGCCACCTGCGCTTCACCGATTACAGCGGCTGCCGCCACAGCACAGACATCAGCCCGTTCCACAGCGGCATCTTCAGTCTTTCCGGTAGCCAGGTCGATGCTGGACAGCGCTTTTTGCAAGGTGGGAATAGGCTTCATGGCCGCCCTGATAACCAAAGGTTCACCGTTGGTCATCCCCCCTTCCAGCCCGCCGGCGTGGTTGGAAGCGCGGGAAATCCTTTTTCCCGCTGCAAAGCGCATCGTATCGTGAACCTCTGAACCCTGTTTTGCGGCTGCCGCAAAGCCCAGGCCGATCTCCACACCTTTGATGCCGGGAATGCTCATCAAAGCCCCGGCCAGGCGTCCGTCCAGCCGCCTATCTGCCTGAACATGGCTGCCCAGCCCCGGCGGCAATCCCTCGACGACAACCTCGAAGATCCCGCCCAAGGTGTCGCCTTCTTCCCGGGCCCGGTCGATGGCTGCGATCATCTGCTGTTCGGCCTCCCCATCCAGGCAATAAAGCTGTGAAGAAACTGTTTTGCGCCTGATCATTTCCACACCCCATGCCGGCGGGCGCGGCGCAGCTTCAACCCCCCCCAAAGCACAGACATAGCCGGCACCCCTAATCTGAAAATGGTTTAACAATAAAGCAGCGATATTGCCAATAGCCACACGCATAGCTGTTTCCCGGGCACTGGCCCGCTCCAGTATGTTGCGCAGATCACGGTGAAAATATTTTATGCCACCGGCCAGATCCGCATGGCCCGGGCGGGGACAGGTGATTTTGCGGGCATCTGTTTCAGCTGCAGGGTGCGGTGACATAACCTCCTGCCAGTTTTGCCAGTCCTTGTTGGCAATCATTAACGCCAGCGGGCTGCCGGTTGTACGGCCAAAGCGGACCCCGGCCAAAAACTGGATCTGATCTTTTTCTATCGCCATACGCCCTCCCCGGCCGTAGCCCCCCTGACGCCTGGCCAGCTGCCGTTGCAAATAGTCTTCCTCTATTTTCAGCCCCGCCGGCAGCCCTTCAACAATCCCTACCAACGCGGGGCCGTGGGACTCACCCGCTGTCAAATAACGCATTATCCTGCCAGCAGCGTTCTGCATACCGGCCCAACCGGTTGACAAAAGCAAAACTGCCCGCATCCAGCCGACCCTGCAAAAGCACTGCTGCTCCCTCCTTTGTCATCAGCAGCCGCACAGCAACTGCGTTTTTTAGTTATGGTAAAAAGCATTTCCGTTTGAAAAGTCTAAACATATTATCCGAAAAATTGCAACTTGGTGGGCCCGGGGTCTTTTTTTCCTGTTATAAAGCAGTTTTATTTGCGCCTGTACCCTGTTAAGAGCTGACGCATAGCCTGCCTTGTTTACGCTGTTAAGCTGTTTAAAAGTGTAAAAAAACCGGGGAAGGATATATCTACAGTTTCTATACCCCGGACAACTGTCTCGCCCCGGGCAAAAAGGGCAGCCACAGCCAAGGCCATGGCAATACGGTGATCGCCGTGGCTGGAACAAACCGCACCGTTTATTTTTTGTCCCCCCTGAATCACCAGGCCGTCCGGCAATTCTTTGATCGCCGCCCCCATTTTTTGCAGTTCAGTGGCCAAAGCATGCAAACGATCGCTTTCTTTAAGGCGCAGTTCACCGGCGCCGCTGATTACCGTTTCACCGGCGGCAAAAAGCGCCGCAACAGCCAAAACCGGTATTTCATCAACCAACCGCGGGATCAAAGGCGCATTGATCGCCACGCCTGTTAAGGGCCGACCGCCCTGCACCCAAAGATCGGCCACCGGTTCACCACAAACCTCTTTCCGGTTTAAAACCCGGACAGCCGCTCCCATTTCTTGAAGAACGTCAATTATTCCCGTGCGAGTGGGGTTCACACCCACTGCTTCCAACAATAGTTCCCCCTGCGGGGCCAGCGCCGCAGCTACCAGGAAAAAAGCAGCAGAGGAAAGATCTCCGGGTATTTTCAGTTTTTTTGCCGCCAAGCTGCAGGGCGCTGCCAGGACTATTTCCCCCGGGGCGCCTTTTTCAAGCCTGCCTCCCAAATAAGAAAGCATTCTTTCTGTATGATCACGGGAAGGGCCCGGTTCAAACAGTTCGACCCGCCCGCAGGTGTAGAGCCCAGCCAAAAGCAGGGCCGACTTCACTTGGGCGCTGGCCACCGGCAGGCGGTAGCGGATCGGAAGCAGGTTCCCGCCCCGTACAGCCAAAGGCAAGAGAGTCCCTCCCTGGCGCCCTTCGATTCGGGCACCCATCTGCCGCAAAGGCTTGCAGACCCTGGCCATGGGCCTCATTCTTAGTGAACGGTCGCCAGTCAAAACTGAAAAAAAAGGCTGCCCAGCCAGCAGCCCCAAAAAAAGCCGGGCGGTGGTACCGGAATTTTCCGCCTGCAAAAAGTCGTCCGGCTCCTGCAAGCCCCGCAGGCCCCGTCCCCTGACCAGCAGTTTGGTGCCGGCCTCCTGAAATTCCACCCCCAGCTGCTGCAGGCACAGCCGGGTGGCGCGTGTATCTTCAGCCGCCAGCAGTCCTGTAATTTCCACCGTTCCCTCCGCCAGGGCAGATAAAATCAGGGCCCGGTGAGAGATAGATTTGTCCCCCGGCATTTTTACCCGGCCTCTGATTTGTTCCCGGGGTGCCAATGTAATTTCCATCTTATTTTTCCTTTCCATAGGTGTCCAGCGCTCGCCTGAAAAGCCTGGTTTCGGCCAGCAGTTTAAAAATTTCTGTTCCGCTTTCCTCTTTTATATCGTTTTGCAAAAAATTTAGTTCACCCTGGAAATCTTTTAAGGCCTCCTCCAAAAAAGTTTTATTCGTGCGGACAATATCCAACCACATCTCCGGTTTACCCTTGGCGATGCGGGTGGTATCCCTAAAACCATTCCCCATCAGGGCGCCGAGCAGCGCCGGTTCATAACCGCTGCCCTGCAGCGTTTGTACCAGGGCCACCGCAGCCAAATAAGGGAGATGGCTGAGCAATGCTACCAGCCTGTCGTGGGCCTCCGGCTCTAAAATAAAGGGTTTCGCCCCCACAGCCCGCACCATCTGTTGCAGCCTTTTTAGCGCCGGTCGGGGGGTCTGTTGTGTCGGCGTCAGGATATAGGCAGCCTTTTTTAGAAGTGCAGGATCGGCGGCGGCAGCCCCCGATTGTTCGGAACCGGCCATGGGATGGCCACCGATGCCT
>JAAYRR010000066.1 GCA_012518675.1 Bacillota bacterium | reverse complement strand
GTACGTTCACAGGGATAAGGCGTTCCCCGCCAATTCGGCGGACAACTTTTTCCTGAAGAACACGCAGCAGATTGGATTGTAGGGTAAGAGAAAGTTCAGAAATTTCGTCGATTACAATTGTGCCGTTGTGTGCCAGTTCAAAAAGCCCCTGTTTTGCGCCCTTGCGGACACCTGTAAAGGTCCCTTCTTCATAACCGAACAGCTCACTTTCCAGCTGTTCCTCGGGTATGCTGGCACAGTTTATAATTACAAAAGGTCCTTTATGGCGCAAACTGGCAGTATGAATGCTGTGGGCAAAGGATTTCCGGCCTGTCCCCTTTTCCCCGGTTACCAGGACAGGAGAGTCTGCACAGGCGCATTTCCGGGCACGTGATACCGCTTTTCTGAATTCGGTAGAAGAACCGATGAGGTCATTGAAGTTATAGCGTGCTGTTAAACAGTCGGCATGAAGTTTTTTGCGGATGGCAACCTCTAAATTTTGAATCTTGTCCACGCTTTGAAAGGTAACCACTGCCCCTAAAGGTTCCCCATCCATATGTATGGGCATGTGGTTAAAGACAATCTGTCTGTCTTCGATGTTCTGCACTACACCTTTGGCCGGTCCAGGGTTTTGGAAAAAACTTTGGAGCAGGGGAACCGGAACTTCCTTAATTTTTTTTCCCACCACATTACCGGCCGGAATGTTAAAAGCTTTTTCAGCTGCAGAATTGAAATGGGTCAGCAAACATTTTTTGTTAACGGCAATCACGCCGTCATGGGTGTGATCAATAATTGTTGTCAAAAATTCTGTTTTTTCCCTGTCTTTCTGACGTATGAAGATGACGTCCCGCGCCCGTTCCAGAGCATCAACAATAGATTCCCGTGAAGAAAAGATCATCACGCCTTCCATACCCTGTTCCCGGGCCATGCGAGTAACACAAATACCTGAAGCTACCACTGCCTCAATGCCCTTTTCACGGGCTTCCACAATTTGATCCTCTAGTTCCTTGGCATTATGGTAGAAGTAATATTGTAAGCTTTCCAGGGAAAGAATTTCAGCAATGCTTTGAAAGTCATAGATACCCTTGCGTTTAATGTGATCAAAGTAGGCAATTTTTTGGCCCAGCCCTTTGGCCCTGTTTAACGCCAAGGCGATGTCAAAACTGGTAATCTGCATCAAAATTACCGGAATAGAAAGTTCCTTTTTTAGCAGCACGCCTGTCGGACCCCGGCTAATAACCAGTTCCACGCCGGATTGTTCAAGTTTTTTACCCAACTCTACCCCTTTATCCAGATAAGCCTCTACTATGCCCATCTCAAAATTTATTTCGCGTGAAATTTGGCGGGCCAATCTGGTAAGCTCTGGAAGAGGTGAAACCATAACAATCCGGGCTTGATCCATTTTCCTGATGCCCCTTTTGCAATAAACTGTTTAGTTAATCAACACCCGTTTTAAAAAACTTTACCAAAATTTTTTCTAGTCCATTTTTTAAATTCAACATCGCTGCCTGAAAATCCTTCTGACTTAAAATTTTTTAATTTTTACAAATATATGCACAACATGGCGCTCGCGCGTATAAAAGTTTTCCGTATAAAAAAAGAAACCGCGGTGTGAGCGGTTTCCAGTTGCTTCCTAAGTTTTTGCAGCCATTTCATACCTTGCAAACAAGCTGTTAAATAATTTTTTCAGGGCGGGCCACAACGCCTGCCCTGAAAAAGTTTCTTTAAAATCAGGGTATGATTTTGTTTAAGGGGTATTCAATAATCCCTTCCGCCCCTGCTTCCTTTAGTTTATAGATCAGATCCCTGACTAGTTTTTCATCGACAATGGTTTCTACAGCCACCCATGATTCTCCGTGCAGTGAAGAAACAGTCGGTTTACGTAAAGCAGGCAACAGGGCCAGCACCTGCGGCAGGTTTTCCATGCTGACGTTCATTTTTAAACCAACTTTTTCTTCCGCCACCAGTGCACCCTGCAAAAGGGTAACGATCTGTTCTATTTTTTGCCTTTTCCATTCTTCTTCCCAGCTTGTTTGATTAACAATAAAACGGGGCGTAGACTCTAAAATGGTTTCAATAATACGCAAATTATTTGCCTGCAGGGAACGGCCTGTTTCTGTCAGTTCGGCAATGGCATCCACTAGTTCCGGGGGTTTTACCTCAGTGGCACCCCAGGAAAACTCAACCGCAGCCTGTACATGATGGCGCTGCAAAAAGTTTTTGGTGACATTAACCAGTTCAGTAGCAATTTTCTTACCCTGTAGATCTTGAACACTGCTGATCTTGGAATCTTTGGGAACAGCCAGCACCAGCCGGATCGGCTTCAAACCCTGCCGTGAATAGGTTAACTCTGCAACTTCGTGTACAGTCGCCCCCGTTTCGATAATCCAGTCTTTTCCGGAAATACCTGCATCAAGAACAGCCCCGGCAACATAACGGGGGATTTCCTGTGCCCGGATCAGGATCACTTCAATTTCATTGTCATCAATGTACGGAAAATAGGAACGTTCATTGAGATAAATATTAAAACCGGCTTTTTTAAAAATATCTATGGTGGTTTTCTGCAAGCTCCCCGCCGGCAACCCCAACTTTAATTTAGACATGGTAGACTTCTTCCCCCTGCCTGTAGCAATTTAAAACATTATATCATAGGACGGGGAAAGGATTCCAGATCTTTTAAGGACTCCCGGATTTCCTCTTCCGACAGAATGTATTCCTCCAGTTTTCCATTAAGATAAGCATCATAGCCGGGCAGATCGAGCAAGCCGTGGCCGCTAAGGTTAAAAAGAATTGTTTTTTCCTTTCCTTCTTCTTTTGCCTTTTTAGCCTCCTCAATCACTGCGGCAATAGCGTGATTGGTTTCCGGGGCACAGACAAGGCCTTCCGTCTGAGCAAAAAGCACGCCCGCGGCATAAGCCTGCAATTGGTTATAAGCGCGCGATTCGATCAGCCGATCCAAGGTCAGCTGGCTGATCAGCGGTGACATGCCATGGTACCTTAAACCCCCGGCGTGGATAGAGCGTGGCAGAAAATTATGACCTAGTGTAAACATAGGCAATAAAGGTGTTTTAGCAGCTGTATCGCCAAAATCATAGGCAAAGGGCCCCCTGGTCAGCGTGGGACAGGCAGTAGATTCCACAGCAACAACCTGCAGCTCCCGCCCATGTATTTTATCCCGGATAAAAGGGAAAGAAAGGCCGGCAAAGTTACTGCCCCCGCCTACACAACCGATCAGCACATCGGGGTACTCTCCAACCATTTTCAGCTGTTTCTGTGCTTCTAAGCCAACAATTGTCTGGTGGAGCATAACATGGTTTAAAACACTGCCCAGTGAATATTTGGTGTCATCAGAGGTCACAGCCTCTTCAACTGCTTCACCGATTGCCATCCCCAAGCTACCGGAGGTCTGGGGATCTTTGGCCAGCATTTTACGGCCAAATTCAGTTTCCCGGCTGGGGCTGGGTATACATTCCGCTCCCCATGTTTTCATCATCAAACGGCGGTAAGGCTTCTGTTCATAGCTAACCCTGACCATATAAACCTTGCATTCCAGGCCAAATAAGGTACACCCTAAACCTAAGGCACAGCCCCACTGCCCGGCGCCGGTTTCTGTAGTAAGCCTTTTGGTACCGGCAACCTTGTTATAATAAACCTGTGGAATCGCCGTGTTGGGTTTGTGGCTGCCGGCAGGGCTTACCCCTTCATTTTTAAAGTATATTTTAGCCGGGGTCTGTAAATATTTTTCCAACGCAGAAGCCCTTTGCAGCGGCGTTGGCCTCCAGATCAACAATTTCTCCAAAACTTCTTCCGGTATATCAATCCAGCGTGCAGTACTCACTTCCTGTTCGATCAGGTTTAACGGGAAAATGGGTAAAAGATCATCCGGGCCCACAGGCTTTTGCGTCTGGGGATGCAAGGCCGGCTGCAAAGGGGTGGGCATATCGGCCTGAATGTTGTACCACTGCCGGGGAATCTCCCTTTCAGGTAAAAACACTTTTTTAACAGACATCTTTTCTCCTCCTTTTCATTTTATAAAAAAATAAAACCCTCCGTCCTGGGACGAGGGTTTACCCGCGATACCACCCATCTTACCCCTAAAACAAACGTACCAAGGGGTCGCTCTGGTAAGGTACGGGAACGAAAAACCTGCTATTTTAAAACCAGCCGTTCCGATACCCCTTTTTTTTAACGGTAAAGTTTCCGTCCTGGCCTACAGACCTTCTTTTTCGGCCAGGCCCCTCCGGGATCCATTCAACAGGCGAGCAGGTACCGGGCTTGCAGCTTCGGGGCCAAACCCCTCTGCCCGGCTCTCTGCACCTCTCTTGCCAGCCTACTATTTCCCATCAGCGGGTTTATGAGCATTAGCTTGCAGTAATTTTAGCACAGGTCAAAGCTACTGTCAACATTCATTTTTCAATTATATTATATGATGCCAACTGACAGGAAAAACCACTTGTGCGGCTCTGAAAGTGCGGTTTTAGATGTTACGCAAAAACACCGGAATTTGATTATACCGGTAAAATGATGCAATTTCAGGGCTTGTGAAACGGTTTATGACATTTTATTTTGGTTATAGTAATATATCTTTATAGATCACATCTTGACAGTTTAACCCACCCCAGGGTTATACTGTAAACTAGCATGCAGGTACACTCGCCCCGCAGCAGGTTGTATCCATATCCAAAACTGCGGAATATAAGTTTCCTAAAGGGGATGTATAAAAATGGCAGGGCAAGGCGCCTTTACCGCGATCGCAGTGTTTGCTTTGAGCGCAATGATCGTTAATTCCATAGGAATATGGGTAATTTATAAAAACGAACAGTGGGCCCAAAAGAACAAGGAATACTTTATGTGTTTTGCAGCGGGTGTATTGATTTCCTCTCCCCTGATAATAGCCCTGCCGCAAGCTTTGGAACATACCGCTAAGGCAGGGCTGGCCGCTTTAGCCGGCTTTGTGTTCATGTTTTTTAGTAATAAACTGATCAGACACAAAACAAACCAGGAAGCGCTGGCTTTCGGGCTCACAGCGCTGGTGGGAATCGGAATTCATTCCTTTATAGACGGTATTATTTATACAGTTACGTTCAGCGTGGGTACATTTGTCGGCCTGGCGGCGGGGCTGGGGCTGGTGGTTCACGAATTTGCCGAAGGGGTAATCACCTTTTCGGTACTGGTAAAAGGCAACGTAGACCCCAAAAAAGCAATGTTGTACGCGTTCTTGGTAGCCGGACTGACAACCCCCATAGGGGCATTTTTAGCTTTTCCTTTCATAAACCGGTTAAGCAGCATGATGCTAGGTTACGCCCTGGGTTTTGTAGCAGGTGTTTTAATTTACGTCTCGGCGTCCCATTTGTTGCCGGAGACCGGAGTACATGCAAAAAGACATTCGTACGCAGCCTTCATAGCAGGCATTGTTTTATCCCTGCTGATGATGCTTTTCGAATAACCGGGGACCGGCAGGGTTTCTTCCTGCCGGCAAAGAAAGACATCTATAGAGGTAAGGAAAATAAAGAGCTACACCCACCGGCTTATAACATGGATAAAACAGAAAGGAGTTGGTATCCCGGTGTTGATCCTTGATGCGCACGCACACTGCGGCCTGACACTGCCCTTTGAAAAATTACAACCTTATTGGGAGGCAGCCCGTATAGACGGCGGGGTGCTTTTTGCACCTGTGGAAGAAATTTATGATCGCTACGACTACAGTTTTACTGACAGCCAGTTTTATCAGCAGTCCCGTAAAAGGGTGCATGCCTATCTGGAATCCCTGCAGGGAAAAACTATTTTTACATACTGGTTTATTTGGAATGATTTTGCCTTTCCACCGAACAGCTTTAAAGGAATTAAATGGCACCGCCACAGTTCTGAACCAGAATATAACTACAGTTCAGAAAGATTTGAACCCTGCCTTAATTATATCTGCAGTAAAAAACTCCCCATCATTATTGAGGAGGAGTTTCACTATACTTTGGAACTGCTGCAAAAAATAGACGGACGCTCAGTGGCAATCATTCCCCACTTAGGTATGCTCAACGGGGGCTATGCCCGGCTTAAGCAAGCCGGGGTTTTTGAAAACACTGCGGTGTATGTGGATACTGCACTGGCCGGCAGCAATGAAATAAGAGATTTTACCCAAAACTACGGCCCTGATCGAATTTTATTCGGCAGCGATTTTCCCTTTGGTGTGCCGGCAAAGGAGCTGGCAAAATTAGAAAATATCTTTAGCGGGGCGGAACTTAAAAAAGTGTTGGGAGAAAACCTGCTGGCCCTTTTACCCGCTTAAAGACCCATGATCGCATAAAGCCGTTTTAAATTCAATTCTGACCGCAGCATGTCTGCCAAACGATCATAGCTTGCTTCCCGGTTTCTTCTCCGCACCATTGCGTCCTTTTCTTTTTCCACAGGTTTTTCGCTTAAAAATGAAAACCGGGAGTCTTCCTCGTCAATTTCCAAATTGTCTAGAAAAGGTGTTACCCCTAGAACTGGCAGGCCCGTCCGTTCCTCCAAAAAAGTTAGGGCCGGCTGCAAAAGCCGGCGTTCACCCCGGAATTTATTAATAATTAAGCCGGCCACCCGTTCTTTTTCTCGGGGCCCCAAAAGTTCCAAGGTGCCGACCAGGGCAGCAAAGGCGCCTCCTTTGTCTATATCGCCAACTAAAATTACGGGGGCATCTGCCAGGGAAGCCACCTTCATATTGGCCAGATCCCTTTCCTTTAAGTTAACCTCTGCCGGGCTGCCGGCCCCTTCAATCACCAGGATTTCATATTCCCGGCGAAGTTTGCGCAGTGCTTTTTTGATCACGGCCAGCCCCTGTAGGTAATAGTTTTCCCTGTATTCCCAACCCCCCATCTCACCAAAGGGCCTGCCCATCACGATCACCTTGGCGGCCATCCCTTTTTTTAGCTGAAGCAACAAGGGGTTCATTTCTGCTGCCGGTTTAATACCGGCCGCTTCAGCCTGCAACCCCTGGGCAATCCCTATCTCCTCCCCCTTTGCGGTCAGGTAGGAATTCAAGGTAATATTTTGTGACTTAAAAGGCGCAACCCGGAAACCTTCCTGAACAAAAAGGCGACAAAGACCTGCCGCTAAAATACTCTTACCAACATGGGAGGCTGTTCCTTGCAACATAATACATTTTGCCAGCATTTCTACCTACCCCCCCCTGTTGACTGGAAATAGTTTTTCAACGCTTGCAGCAGACGTCGGTTGTTTTCCCGCTGTAAAACCGCAATACGAAAATAACGCTGATCTAGTCCTGGAAAGTTGGCCGCATTACGGATCAAAATACCTTTGGCTGCCAGGTATTGAAAAAGTGCTGCGCTGGAAAAATCCTTTTCTTCCCCTTTTACCAACAAATAATTCGCTTCTCCGGGAAAAACTTTCAGACTTTTAATTTCCCCCAGGTTTTTTAAAAGGTAATCCCGTTCCCTGTAGATCATTTTTAATGAACGGGCGATGTAATCCTTTTGTTGCAAACAATAAAGGCCGGCCCTTTGGGCCAGGGCGTTAACCCTCCAAGGATCGCCCTGGCTGGTCAGCTTTTTTATTCCCTCTGCCGGCCCGGCCAAAACTCCCAGGCGGAGCCCGGGCAGCGCCCATAGTTTAGTCAGTGAAACCGCTGTCCAAAGGTTGGGGTAGTCCCTGCCTAAAAACAGTTCCTTAAAAGATCTTGCAGTTAAAAAGAAAAAACTTTCGTCTACGAGCACTGTTACACCCTTGTCTGCAGCTTCCCGGACAATTTCACGAATTTTTTCCGGAGCATAAAACATACCGGTGGGATTGTTGGGGTTGCAAAAAACAATAAAATCTCCCCAAGTCAGCAGCTTTTTTATTTTATCTGCCTCCAGGCAGGATGTTTCCAGGGAAAGGGGAAACCTTTGCACCTCTGCACCGGCTAGTTTAGCGGCCCTTTCATATTCTGAAAAAGTAGGGAAAGGAATAGCTACCCTTTGGGGCCTGGCCCAAAGAAACAGAAGGTGAATCAGTTCACTGGCGCCATTACCGATCAGCAGCCGTTCTACAGGAATCCCCAAAAAAGTTGCCAGCGCATCCCGAAAAACCCGGGCCTGTGGTACAGGGTAACGTCGCAAATCGGCAAGCAGATTTTTTTGCAGTTCCTCGCACAGCCCCGGCGGTGGTCCCAAAGGGTTGATGTTGCTACTGAAATCACAAAAATCTTCCGGTTGAACGCCCAATTCAGCAGCAACTGCCTGCAAGTCTCCCCCATGCCCTCCCGTTTCCCTTTTATCCATCATCTAAAAACCCCCAGCCGTTTTTTTTCAAGGCCATCATTAGGCGATAGTTACAGCGGTATCAATTAAGGATCTGCGTATAGTTACAAATGTTTAGAAACAAAAATTTGACTTTTAACCCGAAATGACTGCTTAATTTTTATTTTAGCTGCTGTGCGATACCACAGACCAACAGCCAGACCTGATCTGCTTCTGCGGCTACAAGCTGGTTTGCTTTGCCGGCCAGATCACGGTAAACCCTGCCCAATAGGTTGTCGGGGACTAGCCCGGAACCTACTTCATTTGTAACCACTACCACGTCAGCAAGGTTCTGCCGCACGGTAACCAGAAATTTTTCAATATATTTTAACACAGTTGCTGCCCGTGCCGACCACAGAAAGAAATCTTCTTCGGCTGCAGCCCCTCCGGCTTTTAAGAGGTGGTTGGTCAGCAGCAAGGTTAAGCAATCCAGCAAAAAAAGGGTTTCGGCATTGCTTTCCCTTTCCAAAACCTGATGCGGGTAATAAGGTTCTTCCACAGTTTGAAATTGCGGCGGACGCCTTTTTTGATGATCAACAATCCGCCGGCGCATTTCCTCATCTTGACCTGTAGCCGTTGCAATATAAATTACCTTTTTACCGCTGGCTGCCGCGTACTTTTCGGCAAAGGTGCTTTTGCCGCTGCGTGCACCACCAGTAACAAGAATCAGTTCCCCGGAACTTAGCCCCATTTTACTGCTCCCCTACTTCTTTTATTTTTTGTTGTTTTACTGTACCCAAAACTGTTACCCAGCCGGCACTGTATACAAAACAGAGACCTAGTGCACCTAAAACAGGTTTTCATCATCATTTTATCAGAAACTAAACAAGATGCCCAGGGTATTTTTTCTGTAAAAGGAGCTATCCCCCAAAACTCCAGACCAAAAAACTAAGCCCGGCCCCCGTTAACAAGGCCAAGGCCGCTGCTGTTTTCACCAGGCTGCGCAGCATTTTCAAGTCCCTACTGAGGGGACTGCGGCCCGGCGCATTGAGCACCGGCCGAGCAGAAGCTATTCCCCGGTAGAAGCTTTTTCCCCCCAACCGGACCTGTAATAAAAAAGCAGCGGCAGCCTCTGGATAGCCGCTATTGGGACTAAGGTGTTTTTTCCCCTCCCGGCTAAGGGTGTTAAAGAAATCCCTGATCTGCAAAAACTTCAATTTCCCCCTGCACAGGGCGGCAAACAACAAAAATAGGGCGGTCAGCCGGGCCGGCACAAGGTTAACTAAATCATCAAACCGGGCTGCAGCCCAACCAAAATAAAGATAACGATCATTTTTATAACCGAGCATTGAATCCAGCGTATTGGCCGCCTTATAAGCCATGGCCAGGGGAGCCCCGCCGATGAAAGCATAAAACAAGGGAGCTATTACCCCGTCACCGGTATTTTCTGCCAAACTTTCCAGAGCAGCCCGCGTAATTTCCGAAGCCGTCAGGTTTTCTGTATCCCGGCCCACAACCAATGCCAGGGCCCGGCGGGCACCGGGTAGATCCCCTTTTTTCAGCGGCAGTTCTACAGCCCGCAGGTGTTCCTCCAGACTTCGCAGAGAAAAGGAGGTATACAAAAAATAAACTGCTGCCAGGTGGCCCCAGTAAACATTTCCAGCACCTAAAAGGCAAATTATTTCCCGGGTCAAAAAGAAAACAACGCTGACAACCACGCCGGTTATAATAACCCCTGCAATGCGTTCCGGTAAGGGCCCCCTACACCACTTGCGCAGGCCTTTTTCCATAAATGAAATAAACCGGCCAATGGCCACCACAGGATGGGGAAACCGGCGGGGGTCACCCAGTCCCAAGTCAAGAACATAAGCCAGCAAAACCAGAATCGCGTTCGTCCACAACCAATCCATTTCCATCGGCCCCTACCCATTCTAATAAGTTTTTTAAGAAAAAAGGTCTGGAACAGCCAGACCAGAATATGTTTAAGTTTTTCCTTTTTAATAGACCAGCAGCCAAATACCTAGACTTAAACCCCTGCTCCAAAAATCCCCCATTGCAGGTAAAGTAAAAACACCACAGCAATACCCAGCATCAACATAAGCATCATCACACCGAAATTAAAATTATTAAAGTTGAAAAAACGTTGTACCTGTGTTTTCAGCGGTTTATAGTCGAAAGACCGCAACAGGTGTATGCTGGAATAATAAAGGTTATCAACAGCATTTGAAAAACCCCGGCTAAAACCTGTATCCAGTTCCTTAATCTTCATCGAAAACTGCAGGGGAAAAGCAAATTTTGTTTCCTTTTCCAGTGTTCCGGCGAGAAGTATAAAAATCAGAATGCCCAGCACGACCAACCCGCCGGCAATTTTAACGCCTTCAGCAGAATAAACCTGCAGTGAAGAAGCACCGGGCAAGATCGGAGCCAACAGTCGCGGCCAGATGCCGGTAACAATACAGCTAGCAGACAAAATTAGGATTGCAGCCTGCATGGTGCCCGTCAGCTTTCTCAATATCTTCCCACGGCCTTTAATAAAGCCAAAATAAACAAACTTGCTGAATGAAAGGGCTGTACCAACGCTGGCTACCATCAGCATCCACTCTGCCGGATTTGTACCATGCATCGCCGTTTTTAGCAAATATTTACTTACGTAACCGTTAAAAAGTGGCGTCCCGGAAATGGCCAGGGCTCCAACCACAGCACCAATAAACGCCACCGGCAGTGTTTTCCAGACGGCAACCTTGCCCGTAGCCTCCGGTTTTTCTGCAGGATCATGCAGTTCATGTAAGTCTTCTGTACCTACAGCAAAAATTAACGCCCCGGCGCTCATAAAGAGAAGCGCCTTATAAATCATATGGTTTACAAGGTGCAAAAGCCCGCCGTCTACGCCGAGTGTAGCACCCAAACCTACACCGGCAACCATGTAGCCGACCTGGCTGATGATATGGTATGAAAGCAGACGTCGCAGATCGCTTTGCAGGAGAGCCAGGGTTACAGCTACGATAGCCATACAGGCGCCCATGGTATTGATAAAAGGAGTCGGCGGTAAAATGCGGGCCACAGCATAGACCCCCACCTTGGTACAAAGAGCTGCCAGCAGAACGCTGCAGGGAAAGGAAGCCGCCGGGTATCCCCAGGGGACCCAGAAGTGCAACAGCAGGAAAGCCGTTTTAATACCGATTCCCAAAATGAAAAAAGGCAGCCCGGCAACGGGGTACATCAGCTCAAAAGTACCTGTAGCGTTAAATTGCAATAAAATCCCCACTGTTAACAGAAAACCACTGACCAGTGAAAAGAACAGGGCCCGGTAGGCCATGCGCACAGCAAAAGGTGTTTGCCGTAAAAATATTAAAGTGGAAGTGGTCAGCGTCAGCAATTCCCAAAAGAACAGGAAAGTGAGAAAATTATCGGCAAAAGCAACCCCTACAGCACTGGCAATTGCCCCCAAAGCAATAGCCTGTTCGCCTGCCTTGGAAACATCCAAACCATAAAGCAGGCCGATAGCGCCAACGAATAAAAAGCCGAAAGCAGCAATGATACTGTAAGGATGTTCACTAAATGAAAGTAAAGTCAGCTTGCTTTCCAGTTGAAAAAGGGATGTGGAGAAAAAGGTATAGCTTCCCAGCCCGGGGTTTGAAAGTAGAGAAAAGGCCAGGTAAAGCAACCCTATGATGTAAATTGACATTACTATTTTGCGACCTTTTGCGGAAAGAATAAAAAGCAAAGGAGACACAATTACAGGTGCAAAAACCGCTAAAAGAAATAAACTCATCATCACTAACCCCCTTTATTACAGGTTACGAAAGTTAAAAGAGATAGCGGGCCACATCTTGCACAAACGGTATCGTCAAATCAAGCTTGATACCAAAAACAATGGCCGTCAGAGCCAACACAGCTATCGGCAAGAGCATGCTCACAGGAGCCTCAATACCCTTGGCCGGCGTAAATTCCCCTTTTTTGAAAAAAGCGGCAACTATAATGGGGAAAAAATAGCAGGCGTTTAAAACTGCGCTCGTCATTAATATAACAATAATGATGGGCATATGCCCTTCCAGGCCGCCCAACATCATGTACCACTTGGAATAAAACCCGTTTAAGGGCAGGATCCCTACCATACCGATGCTGCCGATAGTAAAAGCCAGCATGGTAATCGGCATTCGCTTGCCCACACCATTAAGTTCACTGATCCTTTCCTTGCCGGTCATCGTAATAATTGCCCCGGCACAAAAAAAGAGCGTGATTTTAAGTACCGCATGATTAACAATATGCAACAGCCCCCCGGTGAGGCCCAGCTGTGTAAGCAATGCGGCACCCAAAGTAATGTAGCCCAACTGGCTAATCGTTGAAAAAGCAAGCCGCCTTTTCAAAACGTCCTGCTTCAAAGCAATAATAGAAGCCACGATAATACTGATAGACATGAGAATGATAACATACAGCCCGATATTAAGATCGATTAAAGCCTGTGTGCCATACACAGAATACATAACCCGCAGCACACCAAAAACCCCTGATTTCACAACGGCAACGGCGTGCAGCAGGGCGCTAACCGGGGTGGGGGCAACCATGGCTGACGGCAGCCAGGCATGCAGAGGCATAATAGCCGCCTTGACCCCAAAACCCAAAATATAGCTCACAAAAATGATGTTCAGCGCCATTGGTGCCGTACGGACTGCTTCCCCAAAAATGCCCCCTTGCGCAAAGTCCAACGAACCTGCAAAACCAAAGGTGGCAAACAGGGCAAAAAGAACCAGACCGGCACCGGAAAAACTGTAGATAATGTAACGCAGGCCGGCTTTATGATCTTTTTCCTGTCCCTCGTGGATAACCAAAGGATAAGTAGCCAAAGTAAGTAATTCATAAAAAAGGTAAAGTGTGAAGAGGTTTGCTGCAAGGGCAATGCCCATAGTTACGCTAAGGGAAAGAAGGAAAAATATAAAAAAACGTCTCCTGTTATGTCCAAAAGACATATAACCAATTGCATAAAGTACCGTAAAAACCCAAAGGATAGACGCTACGCCCCCAAAAAGTGCTCCAAAGGGATCTACCCGAAAAGCAAAATCAAGCCCGGGCATGATCTCCACCAGCTTATAAGACAAGATATTACCTGCAAATACCTTTTGAATAATAAGGATAACTACTGTTGCGGTAATAATGCTGGTAATGAGCGTCAAGGGATTGCGAACCTCATCATCTTTTTCGGGAATAAATATGAGCAGCAGCGCCCCGATAATGGGAATAATAACGGCATAAAGCGGTAAATTCGAAACGATTTCCACTGGCTTCACCCCTTTTTCCGATAATATTTCTGATACCTGACAACCCATGACCTACAGCTATTTATATACTGGAATAAATTATTGCACACTGCTTTTTTACTCCTTTTTAACGCCCCAGAGGACCATAATGGACATTACGGCAGTGAAAATCACTGTTGTTTCCAACAAAGTATCATAGCCACGGTAATCCAGCACAATATTAGCAACAAAGTTGGTGCCACCACTTTCAGTGGGGCCCAGATCTACATAACGGCCCGTTACATAATTATTGGTCGGGTTCGTCACCTCCCCGTAAACGGGCATTTCCATGATGGACAACAGCAGTACCGAGGCGATTAACGCTACCAGAACTACAATCACACCGTTGAAAGCAAAACTACGCCAGTTTAAGTTCAATCCGGTCGCCTCCCCAACCTGGAAATGACAGTAATCATCAGGACGGAAGATCCTAAGGCCACCGCCGCCTCGGTAATGGCGATATCAGGGGCATTGAGCATCTGCCAGACAAAAGCCATGACGACACTGTAACCTCCATAGATGATAGCCATGAGCAAAAGGTCTTCAAAAACGAAGATCGCCAGTATGGCAAGGACAAGCAAAGTCAGAAGCGTAAAAACAATATACTCCGGTGCAATGATCATTTATCACTCACCTTCTTCCTGCGGGAACCCCCTTTTTTATTGCCATACAAATCAGTGACAAAAGTCCCACCGACCATCGGGGTGCCCCGATCATAGGCTGTTTTCATAATTAAATGCGTCATTACGGGGTTTACAGTCAGGATGATTCCAAAAATCATCAACAGCTTGATCTTGTTGGAAGCTCCCGGAATTAAGATTAGCATCGCCAGCAGGGGCAGGCAGATACCCAAGGTATCACATTTTCCCATGGCATGAATCCGGTTGTAAAGATCGGGAAGCCTTAAAAGACCAATTACACCTGCCGCCAGGAAAAAATAACCCCCAATTAATAAAACCAGCACAATAATTTCCTTTGCCGCTTGCATTTACCCTTCTCGCCTCCTCCGTAAAAAAGTGGATAGAAAATTATACCCAGCCAAATCATTCTGCAGGCATTCCCAATGGCAAAAAAAGAGAATGCTCCCGGCTAGATTATTCTGCCGTCACGTAGAAACTTAAGAACAGCAAGCGTTGCCGCAAATCCAACCATCACAAAGAGCAGTGCCACATCAACATAGTGATCTTGGCCAAACCTGTAAGCATAAATTAAAATATACAGGATTACCGCTGTGTTGATCATGTTCATGGCCACAATCCGATCCGTAGCAGAGGGGCCGGAATATGCCCTATAAAGGGCCGCCAGGCCCAACAGAGCCAAACCGATGGAATAGAAATTCAATACAGCATCCAGCATTTTATTCCCCGCTTTCTTCCAGTTCTTTCGCCATTTCTAAAAGATACCAGTCACGGACACCGTCGATATGGTCTTTTGTCATGCCGTGAACCACCAGACGATCGCCTTCCATTTCCACTGTAACCGTGCCCGGCGTGAGTGTAATGGAATTGGCATAAAGAACGCGTGCCAGATCTTTTTTAAGATTAAAATTCATAACGATAACTCCCGGTGAAATGGGAAGCTTAGGATTAAGTACAATACCGGCTACAACAATATTTGCCTTGATTATTTCCCAAACCAGACAAAAGAAATACTGTATAAAAAGGAAAATCTGGCGTACAGAAAATTTAGTCCTTACCGTTTCATGAGCGGTCATTTCATTCCAGAGCAGGGTTGCAATAAAAGCGATGATCACCCCCGTAAAGAAATGCTGCCAATGCAAACTGTAGGAAACAAGCAGCCAGAAGGCCAGTACCAGGAAATAAATAAGCAGCGAGCCGCCCAGATCCCGCTTGAAACCATCCAGCAGCGAGCGGTTTGAAGACATTAATAATCACTCCCTGACAGTTATAATAAAAACCTGGTAACCACTTTCCCCAGGAATGTTAAGGCCCCGCCGGGGAAAATCCCCATGTAGATCACCCCTGCAGCCGTGACAATAATGGGCAGCAGCATACTGAACGGTATCGCGTCCATTTTTAGTTGAATCTTCGGGCCGGACACAAAATAAGCCTGCCAGATAATCGGCAGATAGTAAGCCGCGTTAAGCAACCCGGAAAGAACAATCAAGGCGATAAAGTAAGGATTGCCTGCCTCCAAACTGCCTAAAGCAATCCCGTACTTGGAAATAAAGCCTCCAAAAAGCGGAATACCGATCATCGAAAGGGAGGCAATCGTGAAAGCCACCATCGTCACCGGCATCTGATAACCCAAACCTGTGAGCTGTGTAACTTTTTTCTTGCCTGTCTGGTAGTAAATCGCACCGGCGGATAAAAAAAGACACACTTTCATAAAAGCGTGAATAATAATATGCAACATGGCTGCTGTGATGCCCCAGACCGTTCCCAGCCCAAAACCAAGAAATATATAGCCGATCTGGGCTACTGTGGAATAAGCCAGACGGCGTTTTAAGTTGACCTGGGCAAAGGCAAAGAAAGAACCAAAAAGGATGGCCATAGAAGCCATAATCAAAATTAAGGTGCGCATATGTGTGCCTGTGAAGATATCGAAACCAAAAACCATGAAATAAACACGCATAATCGTAACGATATATACCTTCACCACCAGGCCGGAAAGGACGGCACTGGACGGGGATGGAGCCGAAGAGTGTGCATCGGGCAACCAAAGATGCAGTGGGAAAAGCGCTGCTTTCAAACCCAAGCCGATTGTGAAAAAACTAATCATCACCCAGACAATAACGGGGTACTGATCTTTTATTTTAGCCAGTTCAGCAGCAACATAGGTCATATTCAGGTTTCCCGTCAACTGGTAGGCGAAGGCAATTGCAAACAAAAGAAAGGCTGCCCCAGTGGAGGAAAGAATCAGGTAACGCAAAGCGGCTTCTGTAGATAACTTTTCTCCTTTGGCCGCCACCAGCGCACAGGCTCCGATGCCCGTTACTTCAACCATCACAAAAATGTTGAAGAAGTCATTTGTGGCCACCATACCCATCATCGCTGAAAGCGTCAAGAGGAAACATGTATAATACCAGCCTGAAACAGACGGGGGAATTTCCCGGGGAATAGCCTTTACGCAGTAAATAGCAATCAACAGGAAACTACCCGACAAAAGCACCAACATCATAGACCCCAGTTCGTCAATCATCATTTCAATTCCCCAGGGGGGGCGCCAACCGCCGGCATAATAATGGACAATTTCCCCTCCCGCCACACGGTAAGCTAAAATGCAACTGAGGACAAAAGAAAAAGCTACACTGAGTATTGTAAGATAAGGGCACCATTCCCTTTTCCAGCGGGCAAAAAACGCCATACCAAAAGCGCCAATTAATGATCCGATTACCAAAAAGAAAGGCATATTTTCCCACAAATACATCTTATTTGTCACCTCATCCTAATGATCTCATCCTAATGATATCAGGAGCGTGAATCGTTCCATAAAAGTTATAAAGCTTTACGATGAGAGCCAGAGCAAAGGCCGTTACACTAAAACCGACCACGATACCGGTTAGAATCAGGGTTGAAGTAAGCGGGTTAATGTATAATGTGGCCTCCGGCAAACTGGGATCATAGATCGGGGCAATACCGCCTTTGATGTTGCCCACAGCAATGTAAAATAAAAAAATACCCGACTGCATAATATTGATGCCCATTACTTTTTTCAACAAGTTGTGTTGGGTAAGAATGCACAGACAACCTAAAGAAAAAATAATAACGGAAATAAAATAGGGGTAATTCAATATCAACTTAGAAAATTCTATCGCCATTGCTGCTTCACTCCTCCTTTACCAAAAGGTAAATAATGCTCAAGATGGAGCAGGCCACCAAGGTCCCGATACAAAAGTTTGCCAGGCTGACCAAACCACAGCCAAACAACGGCCCGGGCACGATGCTGCTTGGTCCGTGCTCTTGAGGAACCAAAAACTTAATACCTTCTACCACCGCCCCCGAACCAAGCAAAAAAACAGCCAGCCCCATGGGCGCCCCACGCAACTTACCCCTCCACCCTTCACCAAAAACAAAAAAATAAACAAGAAAACCCATGGCCAGAACGGTTCCCCCTGCAAAACCCCCTCCCGGAGAAGCGCTGCCGTGTAGAATAACATAAAAACCGTAAACAACTACAAGCAACGTTGCATAGCGGAACACTATTCTGCTGATGTAATCATCCATAAATGCATCACCTCACAAAATGATGATGTTTCCTTAACACCTCTAGACCCCATAAGCTATCCAACAATTTTTACAGTTGGCATTATTTTTTCTTTTCTACCCCCTTCATCTGAACTCCTTAATATTTATTTCTTTTATATGCCGCCAAATTCCTGCCGACCTTTTTTAAAATAATAAATATACAGAACAGAAAGCCTTCTTATTCTACTACCTTTCGCTTCGGTATATTTTTTTCGTAGATGCTCCGCAACCCTTCCAGTGTTAGGAAATAATTTACGTCTTCAATTGTTTCTGACTCCGAAGCAATCAGGCCAGCCATACCCCCGGTGGCCACCACCCGTGGTTTATGCTGAAATTCGTTGCACATCCGACGGACAATACCGTCAACATTGCCTACAAAACCGTAAATTACGCCCGCTTGGATACTTTCTACGGTGTTTTTGCCGATTACTTTTTGTGGTTTAATCAGTTCCACACGGGGTAATTTGGCAGCCTTTTGAAATAGGGCCTCCGTTGAAATTTGAATACCCGGTGCAATGGCACCCCCCAAATATTCAGATTTTTCGGAAATAGCACAAAAAGTGGTTGCTGTCCCAAAGTCGACAATAATCAACGGCCCGCCATACAACTCAATAGCTCCCACGGCATTAACTACACGATCAGCACCCAGCTCCTGGGGATTGTCCATGAGGATGTTTAAACCGGTTTTAATCCCCGGTCCGACAATCAGGGGAGATACCTTAAAATATTTTTGGGCCATCCTGCCCAAGGGGTAACGTAAGGGGGGAACTACAGAAGAAATAATCATGGCCTGGATACACTCTGCCTGAAAACCGTTTTGTTGAAAAAGGTTCCTGATAATTACACCATATTCGTCTTCTGTACGGGCACGATCTGTGGAAATACGCCAACACATCTGTAAGTTGTTTCCATCATAAACCCCCAACATAATATTTGTGTTACCGACGTCTATAGCCAGCAGCAAGCAGACCACCCCTTTATCTTCCACCTGAATACCTACAGCAAAAGTTTGCCATAGACCACTGCAAAGTTACCAGCAATAACTCCCCACCGGTTATTAAACTGCAAAGGCCTGCACCTTTTTATGTTACCAGCACAGGCCTTTATAAACACATTACCATATTCGCGCTGTAAGGCGCAACATGTTTTTATCAGGGCCCTGGACCAAAATTTTTTCCAGGGCACGGCCCAATGCATAAAGGATGGCCGTATAGGCCGGAATCAGAACAACTGCCTCTCCAATTTTGGGTGGAACAGTCACCGCGCGCATTACTCCAAATAATGTTTCAAGGAAATAGGGCAACAGAAAAACATTTACCAGCACAAACATGGAGGCTACAGCCAAAAAGAGCGGGAAAACACCAACTTCACGCCTTCCCTTGCCGGCCAGCAGGATTAACAGGCCGGGAAGAGCCCCCCGCAAAGCAGCTGTCAGCATAAAGTGAGGCATATAGGGACCTGTTGGGTTGATAAAAAAGCCGATCAGATCGCCAACTGCCCCCACCAAACCCCCGGCCAAGGGCCCCAAAAATATGCCGGCAAAAACTACCGGCAAAGGACCGAAACCAATCCGTATACCTTCCACGCCGCCCAAAACTATACGCAGGCTTAAAGTCCGTTCCAAAATTACGTTCAACGCAATTAACAGGGCCATCCTGGTCAATACCCGTGTTGTCATTCCGGTTTTCATAAAAGGAAACACCTCCTTCCTCTACGGATGTGCAGGCTGCCACATCCAAGAGAAAAGAGGTGTTTTTACTTTGCTCTTGTGTGACAGCGGACGCGGTATTATGTCGCAGGTCACCTGTATACCTGCAGGCACCCTTCGTCTAAGGGCAACTTCCCATCCCTTAGCACTATACGCATAATACCTACTCTGCCATCAATACACCGTCAAAACCAGGAATATTTATTTACATCTGGTATAAAGATGAGCATTAATTATAAAAGGTTTATTGATTTTTCTACAGGCCAGCCTAACGGCTGTTTGCCTGGCCTAGAATAACCCTTTGACCTTCCCTGTGTCAACATCGACATCGACGCGGCGGTAGGCCGGGTTGGAGCCTGTCCCGGGCATCAAGCTGATCGTGCCTGCCACGGGAACGACAAACCCTGCCCCACCATAAGTAAGGATATCCCTGACAAAGAGGTTCCAATCTTTAGGCACACCTTTCAGCATGGGGTTGTCAGTCAAGCTAAGGTGCGTTTTAACCATGCAGGTGCAGAGTTTTTGCATTTCAGGATATTGTTCCATCCGCTTGGCCTTGGCCAAAGCATCAGCCGAATAATCAACGCCGGCAGCACCATAAACTTCCTTGGCGATCAATTCGATACGATCACGCAGGGGTACATCCAGTTCATAGAGGAACTTGAATTCTGCCTCGTCTTCACAGGCTTCAACAACAGCATCGGCAAATTCAAGCGCGCCGTCTCCACCTTGTTCCCAGTGCCTGGAAAGGGCTACCCTGGCCCCGGCTTCTTCAGCCAGGCGGCGTACAACTGCAATTTCATTGTCAGTATCTGTATGGAAGGCGTTAATGCAAACAACCGGGTTTACACCGGACTTTTTGATAACGTTGATCAGGTGAACCAGGTTTTCGCAACCGGCTTCCACCCAAGGAATATTTTCTTTTTCATAGCCTTCATCCAAGGGGCGTCCTGGTAAGGGCAGCGGTGCTCCACCGTGGCACTTCAGGGCCCTGATTGTAGCTACCAAAACAGCGCAATGCGGCTTCAAACCGGACATACGGCACTTAATGTTCCAGAACTTTTCAAAGCCGATATCGGCCGCAAAACCTGATTCAGTAATTACATAGTCGGCTAATTTAAGAGCAACACGGTCTGCCACAACAGAAGACTGTCCCACAGCGATGTTCGCAAAGGGACCGGCATGAACAAACATCGGCTGTCCTTCAAGGGACTGCATCAAGTTGGGGTTCAGAGCTTCTACCATCCAGGCGGTCATGGCGCCGTCAACATCCAGATCGGCAGTGGTAACAGGATTGCCCTGCTTGTCATAGGCTACTACAATCTTGCCCATCCGTTCCCGCATATCCTTCAGGTCGGTAGCTACGGCCAAAATAGCCATAATTTCGGAAGAGACAGCGATGGCAAAACCGGATTCCATCATGAAGCCATCCATTTTGCCCCCGATACCGATCACGATATTACGCAGTGCCTGGGCACAGAAGTCCATGATCCATTTCATTTCTACGTTCCGAGGATCGATGTTCAGCCGCTTCAGGTTAATTTTGTTCAGGAAATTGTCGCTGTAATTGAATTCGTGCTGCATACGGGAGGTTAAAGCCACCATTGCCAAGTTGTGGGCGTTCATCACCGCGTTAATATCACCGGTCAGGCCTAAGGAAAACTCTGTCAAGGGGATACACTGGGCCAAGCCACCACCGGCGGCTGAACCCTTAACGTTCATTGTCGGCCCGCCTGAGGGCTGCCTGATTGTCCCGATAACATTTTTACCACGTTTCCCCAGCCCTTGCACCAGACCTAGCAGGGAGGTAGATTTACCTTCTCCTAAGGGGGTGGGGGTAATAGCAGTTACATCAACATATTTGCCGTCCGGCCTGTCCTTAAGACGTTCTAAAACCTTTTTAAAATCTATCTTTGCTACATAGTGGCCATAAGGAAGAAGTTCTTCCTTTTCCAGTCCCAGCTCTTCACCGAGCTGGTAGACTGTTTTCATCCTCGATTCTGCCTCTTCAGCAATTTCCCAGTCTTCATGTTTGGTTGGATCGAGTGCCATTGTAAACCTCCTTCAAAACTTTACCCTATTTTTTTTAATCTAGAAAAACAGATCTTAACTTACCTCCTACCCTCCGGAAAGCCCTTCCTGTTCATTAAATGTTTAATTTATAGGTGTTCTTACCCCCTTTTAAAACATTTTTTACAAATATCTAGAAACAGATACCTATTAAGCCCTAAGTCATTCTTCTTCCTCGAAAAGTATTCTACACAAAAAAATAAATTCCTGCTGGTACAAGTGGTAATTTCATTTTTAATCAAAAAAGTGGGAACAAAAGAATTGACCACAAAAAAACCGGGGCGCTTAACCCCGGTTGTTACTACTGTTTATTTTTTTCCAAATTTTTTTATAAGAATCTTAAAAAAGTTTGCCTTTTTCTTGATTAAAAACAACCTTTATAGTGCCTATCGTCCTTTTGTTCTTGGTTTTTCCAGAATTTTTTTCTGCTTCTTCAGCTTTTTTTTCTTTTTCAGCTTTTTCTTTTTCCTGTAGTTCCTGTAATGTTTTACCCTCTACCAGGGCGGCAATTTCTTCAGCATCCAGGGTTTCTTTTTCAAGTAAAGCCTCGGCAATAGCATCCAATTTGGCCCGGTTTTGAATAATCAGTTCTTCAGCCCGGTGGTAACACCTGTCCACTGTCCTGCGGATTTCCTTGTCAATTGCTTTGGCAATTTCCTCGCTAAAATCCCGATCCCTGGTTAAATCACGCCCCAAGAAAACCTGGTCGTGTTTGCGGCCCAGGGTAATCGGTCCGAGTTCATCGCTCATCCCATATTCCATAACCATCTGACGCACAATAGCAGTAGCACGTTCCAGATCGTTTTGGGCACCGGTGCTGATCTCATTGAAAACAACCTCTTCTGCCACCCTACCGGCCAAAAGTGTGCTCACCCGATCCAGAAGCTCTGACCGGGTCATATAATAACGATCTTCTTCAGGCAGCATGAGCGTGTAACCCCCCGCCCGGCCCCGGGGAATTATGGAAACCTTATGCACGGGATCTGTATGCGGCAGGAGAAAGCCTACCAAGGCATGCCCGCCTTCATGAAAAGCCACTATTTTCTTTTCAAAGTCACTGATCACCCTGCTTTTCTTTTCTGTCCCGGCTATCACCCGATCAATGGCTTCCTCTGCCTCTGCGGCAGTAATTGTTTTTTTATCACGGCGTGCAGCCAGCAGTGCTGCTTCGTTGATCAGGTTTTCAATATCCGCGCCGGTAAACCCCGGGGTACGCCTGGCCAAAACCTTCAAGTCAACATCCTGGGCCAGCGGTTTACCCCTGGTATGAACCTTGAGAATTTCCTCCCGGCCACGTACATCGGGCAAATTGACTGTAATCTGCCGGTCGAAACGGCCGGGCCTAAGCAGCGCAGGGTCTAAAATATCAGGCCTGTTGGTTGCCGCTAAGATGATAATTCCGACGTTGACAGTAAAACCGTCCATTTCTACCAGTAACTGGTTCAGGGTCTGCTCCCGTTCATCGTGGCCGCCCCCCAAGCCTGCTCCCCGTTGGCGGCCGACAGCATCAATTTCATCAATAAAAACTATGCAGGGCGAATTTTTCTTGGCTGTTTCAAAAAGATCCCGCACGCGGGAGGCCCCCACACCGACAAACATTTCCACAAAGTCGGAACCGCTGATACTAAAAAAGGGCACCCCGGCCTCGCCGGCCACAGCCCTTGCTAAAAGGGTCTTACCCGTCCCGGGCGGACCTACCAGCAGGACTCCTTTAGGAATACGGGCCCCCAGTTCATTAAACTTCCGGGGGTTTTTTAAATACTCTACAATTTCCTCCAGTTCTGCTTTTTCTTCATCAGCCCCGGCAACCTGATCGAAGTTCACCTTCAACCGTTCTCCGTCGTAAAGCCGGGCCCGGCTGCGGCCAAAGTTCATAATCTTGCTGCCGCCGCCCTGGGTTTGTTGCATAAAAAAGAAAAAAAGACCTATGATGAGGACGAAGGGAATCAGGTACGTCAACAACATTGAATACCAGGGAGGTTCCGGTTCGGGGCGGGGCTCAAAGGGAATATTATTTTCAATAAGCCTGGCTGAAAGTTCATCATCCGGCGGCTTAAAGGTTTTTACCTTGGTTCCGTCTGCAAGCAGGGCCTCAACATTATTACCGGTAATTATAGCCTCTTCGATTTCACCCTTTTCAATAAGCTCCAGGAAATCAGGATAATATTTGATATCACGCACCACTTCCGGTGGGCGACTGAAGGTCTGGAATAGCGCCAAGGCAATCATAAATATTAAAAAACAAAAGGTGGCCTGGCGTAAAAAACGACTGTTCAAATCCAAAAACCCCCTTCCTGTTAAGTCAGAATCAAACCGTTGGATAAGGGTAATTCTATCACACTTAGGATTTAAACTCAAGCAAAATGCGAATGTCGGGTAAATTACGGTATTTTTCATTGAAATCCAGACCATAACCGACAACAAACTCATCAGGAATACAAAATCCACAATAATCCACCTTTATATGCACCGCCCTGCAATCTGGTTTATCCAAAAGTGTAACTATTTTCAAGGAACGGGGTGCACGCGAAAGAAGTGTTTCCCGTAAAAAGTTTAAAGTCAGACCCGTATCAACAATATCTTCAACAATAATGATATCCCTATTTTCTATGTTCATTTCCAAATCCTTTAAAATCCGGATAACCCCTGAAGAAGTAGCCGCCGCACCGTAGCTGGAAACAGCCATAAAATCAATTTCTACAGGTAGTTGTAAATAGCGCATGAAATCTGACAAAAAAACTACCGCACCTTTGAGGATACAGATCAATACCGGTTTTTTACCCCGGTAATCCCGGGTTACCTGTAAAGCCAAGTCTTTTACCCTATGCATAATTTCCTGCTGCGTTAATAATATATCTGTTTTTGGAACTGGCATCTGAATCCCTCCCCAGCAATTGTCTACCTTATACTCGACGCCTCTGGCTGGCAGCGGCCCAGCCTTAAAACTAGAATTTTTTCTGTTTTTTCCGTAAGCCGGCAAATATGAGCCTGTTGCCTGCCGGCCACCCAGATAATTTCTTCACCTGCAAGCACCAGCGGAATTTGATCCCGTTCCTGCAGGGGAATTTTTTGATCGATGAAATATTTTTTTAGTTTTTTTTGGCCCGGGGCCCCCAGGGGATGAAAACGATCGCCGGCCTGCCGGCTGCGTACCAAAAGTTTTACAGGAGCGCCCGATTCTTTTTTCGTTTCCTTATCCCTGCCCTTGAGCAGTTCCAAAACGGTATCATAATCAAAGTAGGCCACCTTTTGGCTGACAGGCGGCCAAATCACCTTATCCTGTGGCAGCAGTTCCGCCTGCAGGGAGATCCCCTTTGCCGGAACATTTTTTTTCCCCGGAACTGTCAAATAAAAGGGAGCTGCAACCAAAGGGCGCCGTTGTTCCCGGAATGAAATTTGCAACCGATCATAGTTTCTTGAAGCCTCTAAATTAAAGGGAAGATGCAGGCGGCCATGGGGGGAACCCTGCCGGGCCAAGTTTAAAACAGACCGAATCTGATGATAACCAACCTCCCGCGGAACTGTCCCCAGCAGCCTGCAAACAGCACGGCGCAGAATTCTTCCTTGCAACGCCCGGTGCCTGGCAAGCAGCTTACGGCTGTCAAGTACCAGCCGGCCTTTTCCCCCCATTAGGGTTATACTTTCCAAATGCTGTTCGGCAGTTACTTCTAAAAAGTCGTGATCCCAGGAAACTAACTGGGACAAACGCTGCATATTTTGCCGCAAATTAGGATTATATTCCTTTTCTAAAAAGGGCAGCAGTTCCAGGCGAATTTTGTTGCGCAAAAAACGTGTTTCCAAATTTGTTTCGTCCCAGCGCGGTGAAAGACCTTTTTCCCGGCAGTACTGTTCCAGTTCTTCCCGGCTTGTTTCCAAAAGGGGCCGGATCAAATAGCGTTCCCCTATACCAAACTTCCTTTTATATTTCATGCCCGCCAACCCGGCCGGCCCTGTCCCACGCAAAAAATTAAGCAGCAGGGTTTCTACCTGATCATCACGGTTATGCCCAACAGCAATCCGGGAGGCACCGGTTTTTTTTGCCAGCTGCAGTAAAAACCTGTAACGCAAACGCCGGGCCGCATCTTCCAAGGACAGGCCCCTGCGCTGGGCATAAGCAAAACAGTCCACCTTGGCAACCGTACAGGGCAGTCCCATTTTTTGTGTTTCACAACGTACAAATTCTGCATCTGCACGCGCAGTTCTTCCCCGCAAACCATGATTTAAATGGGCAACATGAAGGGAGAACCCCCCCTTTTCCTGCAAAGTATTTAAAATATGTAATAAAGAAAGGGAGTCTGTTCCCCCGGAAACAGCAACAACGATCAGATCCCCCTTTTCGAGCAGTTGTTCACTAAAAATCAGTTTTTTAATATTTTCATGTAAAAGTGGCGCTATAAGGTGATCAACCATTGCTGACAAACCTTTCTTTGTACTTTTGTCCAAGTATGTTTTTTCTGCCTGCCAGTGGTTTACACACTGGATACTAGTTTTTCTCCAAATTTAAAAATAATCCTTTAAATTAATTTCACTTTCATAAACACACGCCGGGGCTGTCAAAAACCTGTTAAAGGTATCTATATAATGGTCATAATTGTCGATTTAAGGTTTTTAATATGTTTTATTCTATAAATCACTGTACTATTTATTTTTTTGTCAAAAATTAATTTAGAGCCGCATTGCATTTTTCATCCTTCTTTGACAGACTTTTCCTTTTATTCCCGCTATAATAATAACCATGGCGCTCTCCATATTCTGTATAAATTTTGCCGACCCGAGGCAAGGACAAGCTTTTCTGCTAAAAATTTTTCGGGGAAAACCATAAACAATACTCATATATAGGAGGTCTTGCTTTGGAAAAAATAAATAAATGGCCTTACCACTTTCCGTCAACCTTAAAGGGACAAGCAACTAGAATAAGGTTTAATTGGAACAGTCTTTTTTGGCTGGCCGCCTCTTTTTTTATAGGGCGCGCCGCATTGATGGGTGAAGTTGCACCCTTCCCTTTAATTTTCTGGGCGCTGGTCATGCATTTATACCCACAACGAAAAAATTTAGTAACCACGCTGCTAATTTTGGGTTGGGCAACAGCAGAGGTAGGGGTTTTTCCCCCATGGTTTATGCCTGCAGCCATGCTTGCCTGGGTTACCATGGACTTCCTGCTGACAAAAATTTTCCACAAAAAAATTACATTGTCATTGACGTTGCCTTTAAGCATTATGCTGCTGCGCCTGCCGCTGCTCTGCCAACAACATTTTATGGTTTATGAAACGTCCATTGTCATCCTGGAGGTTATACTTGCTGCCCTTTTACCTCCCTTGCTGCAACCCTTTTTCCAGGAACTGCAAGAAAAACAGGCGGGCAAACCCTCACCGGAAGCAATAGCCGGCGGCGTCTTACTCCTTTTCATTATATTCCTGGGGATGCATGGCCTGGCAATTGGCAACCGGGTTACCCTGATTAATTTCGTTTGCCCCCTGATAATTTTGGTGGGTGCCCATCTTTGGGGCCCCCTTTGGGGCGTAGTCGGTGGCTTAGCCGTCGGTCTGGGCCTTAGTTTCGGCCATCCAGCCATGTTTCATTATTCCGGGGCGCTGGGTATCGCCGGGCTAATCGCCGGCCTGCTGCAACCCTACCGCCGCCTGTGGACTGCACTGGGTTTTTTTCTCGTTTTAAGATTCCTCGCCTGTTACCTTGCTGAAGGGGGCTACATTTTGACCACTGTAGGGGAAGAGCTGTTGATTGCCGGTGTTTTTTTATTTGTTCCCCCCACTACATGGCAAAAATTAAAGGAATTAAGCATATTTTGGCCTTTTAAACAGGAAAATGAACAAAATTTAAGATTCACCATGGCCACACGTGTAAAAGAATTTGCCAGTGTTTTTAAAGAATTAGCCGTTACCTTCCGGCCCCTGGGCGCTGCTGAAGAAATGCGGACAAAAAAGGACCTTTCCCCCCTGGTAGACTATTTTAGCCGCAAAGTATGCCGGACCTGCCAACATTTTAACCGTTGCTGGAAAAAAGATTTGTTCGACCAATACAGAAGAGTGCTCAACATGTTTTCTACTGTAGAAGAAAAGGGTAACTTTTCTGAGAGACAGATCCCCATAAAATTAAGAAGATTTTGTCCGCGCCAGCAGGAAATTGTGAGCGCAATTCTTAATATGCGTGAAATATACCGGTTAAATTGCTACTGGCAGGATAAAATTTCTAAAAGCCGTTCTCTTGTTTCCGAACAACTTGCAGGCTTGGCCACTATTATGCACGATTTAGCCCAGGAACTAAAACTGCAACCTGAAGAAATTTCTAGACCTGCCAGCCAAGAATTAAACCTGACCCGCTTTTCCCTGGAAATCGGCGTAGCCCAGGTGGCTAGGAACGGACAGGATATTTCGGGAGACAGCTATGCCGTGTTTCCGTTAAAGGACGGTAAACAAGCACTGATTTTAAGCGATGGCATGGGCAGCGGCCCGGGAGCCAGGATAGCCAGTGCCTCTACAGTAAAGTTGATGGAACATTTATTGGGAATCGGCTTCCGCCGTGAGGTGGCCATCAATACACTCAATACCCTTCTATGCTTAGGTTACCCTTCAGAAAAATTTGCAACTTTGGACTTGGCCCTGCTTGATTTACAGGCAGGCGAAATAGAACTATACAAATTAGGTGCTGCACCAAGCTTTTTAAAAAGTGGAAAAACAGTCAGAACCATAGGTTCTATTTCCCTGCCTGTTGGAATACTGGAAGATATTGTCCCTGAAAAAAAATATTTAAAAATTTCTGAAGGGGGTATTCTGGTCATGGTTACAGATGGAGTTTTGGATACCGGCCCGGAAAATGAAAAAGAATGGTTAACCCAAACCTTGGAAGATATTCGTCATGATCATCCCCAAATTATCGCAGATCGCTTGATTGAAGAGGCTTGCTACCAATGGCCGCGGGGGGTGCGTGACGACCTAACGGTTCTGGTAGGACGTTTAAGGCCCCCTTTTACCAAAGAAACAGCAGCCCCTGCCAACAGTTCTAAAAAATTTGTTTCCCCCTTCAGTCAGACATCCTAAACCAGGCAACACTTGGAAGCCGCTTAAAACAGACAATTAAAGGCACCTTACGGTGCCTTTTTACTTACCATACCGGAAAAATTGCAAAAAAGATCTAAGGATAATTTTATGATTCCCTGTGTCCCTTAAATACCTATTTTCTCTCTAATCTTTCCAGTTCTAGTTAAAGCTTTGCCGGAACGGCCCCCTGCTGCCCCCCCTTTTGGATTCGGTATTGCGTCTTAAATCCTGCTGCCTTTCGTCACTGTCCTTTAAAAACTTAGCCAGCTTATCTTCAAAGGACATCCTCCCTCTTCCCGAGAAACGTGTATTCCTCCGTGGGGCGCTTCTGCGGGGGGCGGCTTCCCTTTTTTTCTCCCGTGAACCGACAGAACTAGCACGTTTGATCGAAAGCCCAATTTTACCGTCCCCGTTAACAGACAAAATCTTTACCTTCACCTTATCCTTTTTCTGAATGTAGTCGTTTATATCACGCACATAAGTATCCGCTACTTCAGAAATATGGACAAGACCGGTTCCCCCACCTGGTAGCAGGACAAATGCACCAAAATTTGTAATACCTGTTACCACCCCTTCCACAACTGCTCCAACTTCAATAGACGGCATCTGAAACTAAAAGTCCTCCTTAAAAAAAATGAATGATACTAGTTTGATTATACCTTCTTGTAGTAAATTGTCAAGAGATTCCGCCGGATAACACTTTTAATCCCCTATAAAAAAGATTATTTCTCCCGGCCGAACCATGCCCAAGTGTTTACGGGCCTGAATTTCTATGTATTCCTGATCCTGCAGAAGTCTTATTTCCTCCTTCAAGCCCTCATTTTCTGCACGCGCCTCTTCAAGGCAACCCTCAATGGCGTCCGCTTCTTTTTTGATTTGCCGGTAAAAACAGGTTTGTCCCCAAAAAAGGTAAATAAAACCCCCTATGCAGACGGTTAGTACCATAAAAATGATTATCCTTAGCAAACCCCTTTTTCGACTGGCACGTTGTGGATAACTGATTACATTGTTTTTCAAATCATTCCTCTTTCCGAAAAAACCTTTTCCAACGATGATAACGATCCCTATAGATAATTCTTTTTTTGTTTAGTAAATCCTGCCAGGAACGGATTGTATTGTTTATTTTTTCAGAAATAAATTTTATGGCCCGGAAAAAAACCAAAAAATTGCTGTGCAAATAGGAGCTGCCAAAATTAAAGTATATAATTATGCCGCTGAGCAGTGCCAAAAATGTGTAAAAACGTACTTCGCCGCGGTTAATTATTAGCAGCAAATAAAAAAGAAGGAAAGCAAAAAGTAAACAAAATAAAAAATCCACCCAGAAAACTGCCTTCCGGGAAAAGTCATATACCTTCACCCAAGCCTTAAAAAAATCAAGAATGATACCTACTGCCAGGCCAAACATACACAGATACAGGAGAAACAAAAACTGCTGCCCGACGGACATCCCGCCCATCTACCTGAAAAGCCGTTCAAAAAAATTTTTACCCCGGTCTTTTCGCCGACTCCTTTCTTCCGAATAAGCCAGTTCCAGCAAATAGCCTTCAATATGCAGTTCCCCCTGTTCCAGGTTGAGGTGTTTAATATGCAGATCTTCACCGCGCATGGCCAACAGACCCTGTTCTGTTTCCAAAACAATTTCCTGATCATCAAAACTGTCGACGTTCAGAACCCCGGTTATTTCCAGCCTTTCCCGATTATCAATCACCAGCCGGTGACGCCCCGGCTGCTGCTTGGCAAGATATTTGTTATCTTCCATGGCCAACCTCTCCTCCTTGAACCATTATACGGGAGGAGCCGATAAAATATTCCACATCTTAATCCCACAAAGAAACCAGGTGCACATTTTTATAAAAATATTCCACAATTTCTTCCGGAGGCTTCCCTTCTGCTGCCATAGCCCGGGCACCCCACTGACAAAGCCCTACACCATGCCCATAACCTGTGCCGGACATTTGCAGACAGCCTTCATTCAGCTCCATTCTTTCTATCAGTGTAGAGCGCATTTCTGTGCTACCCAAAGCCAAGCGAAAGGCAGGACCGGAAATTTTTTGATTGTTGACCAAAATAGTGGCTGCCCTGCCGGAGGGACCGTATTTTGCAATCTTTACCACGTTTATATCCCCCGGATCTACACCGGTAGTTTCCTGAACGGCATTTCTTACTTCTTCCAGATCAAAAATAGCCGACCAGTTTCCTTCTTCTTCTGAAATTATATTTTTACCAAGGCCTTCTACAGAACAAATATAAGGAGGATTAAATTTATAGGCCAAACCTTCATTGGCCAGCGCCGTACGCGGGCCTGCATAAGCATGAAACCAGGCTCTGATGAATTCATTCCGGTAACAAGCCGCCAGGCCCCGCGTTAAACGAACGGCTTCCTTTACCTTGGCATTCACTTTTTCAGCACTATAGGCCTGAAATTCTTCAATATCTGTGGAAGCATGGGCATTGCGTTCTGGAACACCACCGGATTCGTCAATTTTTTGCAGGGTAAAAGTGCGGGCCAATATGGCCTGGGCAGCCAAGGCCTCTAAGGGCCAGTCCGGATCCATTTCACCGGCCACTACGCCAGCCACATAATCCTCCATGGGCATTTCCCGCACCAAATCTTCCTCTTCAATGTAGACGGAAATAAGCGGTTCCTTTCTTTCCCCCCTGTCTATGGCGGACGGTATGGCAGGGGTTTTGGAAGCGCGGGCGTGTAACTGGTAACCGACAACCAAGGCAACAACCAATATAAACCCTAAAATAAGGGCACCACGTTTTTTAAAAAATTCCAAGTAGGAAGACAAAATAAAACCCCCCGGCTACAAAAGTATAAAAATGTTATCAACTAGCTGTTTTTCAACCTATTACAGTACCCTTGGTTAACATTAGTGTACACCGCCGCGTTTTATTTATTCAAAAACAGGCCACCTAAGAAGCCAGCCTTTTTTCAGAAAACCCCTTGGGGCACAGGCGGCAACAGCAGCCACAACAATAGCATACTAAGGCCCAAAATTGTCCCCGCTTTTTCCCGCGCGGCGGCTGCCGTGAACACTACAGTAATCAGCACTTCAGCAGCCGGCACCCCGGTGGGCAGCCTTTAAGGGAACCTTATTACACATTGCAGCATAGGATAGAAAACTACCGGACAAAGGAGAGAGGCAGCTTGCAGAAAGTTAAAAGGGATAACGGCTGGGGACTCGATTTTTCTTTCCCTCTCCAGGGCCGCTACGCCAAACCGCGCCAAAAAGGTTTGACTATGATCCTGGACAAGGGAATAGGTTTGCGGGAAACGCACGATCTTTTAGAAATGTGTGCTGCATACATAGATTACTGGAAGTTGGGTTTTGGCTCCTCTGCGCTCTATGAACCCGTCCTCTTAAAAAAGAAAATTGATTTAATCCATTCCTTTCATATTCAGGCTTACCCGGGCGGCACCTTTACAGAAATTGCCTGTATGCAGGGCAAATTGGCACCCTTCCTCAACAAAGCCCAGGAACTTGGTTTCACCACTGTAGAGGTGTCTGAAGGCACGATCGAACTCCCCCAAAAACAACGCAGTTCAATTATCAGGTCGGCCCGTGCCATGGGCCTAACCGTTCTGACTGAAATCGGGAAAAAAGAAGCCGGCGCAGTCTTTGATCCCGGACAGGTGGCCGCACAGATTAAAAGGGATCTGGAAGAGGGTGCTACACAGGTCATCCTGGAAGCCCGGGAGTCGGGTAAAAATGTGACTTTTTTTAATACACAGGGAGATATTGAACAGGAAAAGGTGGATGAACTGCTTTTGAAGACTGCCACCCTGCAAGAACAAATTATCTGGGAAGCACCCTTAAAAAAACAACAGGTTAATTTTATTACCCTCCTGGGACCCAATGTTAACTTGGGGAACATCGCCACTAATGAGGTTTTAGCCCTTGAAACCCTGCGTACCGGCATGCGGGCCGATACTTTTAAACTCTCCCTGCCACAAAAAAACAAACAATACAGGGGGGTCCCTGCTACCGGCTAAAATACAAACCAAAAAAAATACAACCCGCTAGGCTTTTGGGCCCCCTTAGGTAACCCCGGGCTGTTCGTTGGCTTTAAATTCTATCTTGCAACCTTCTGACATATAATGGGGTGAATATCTCTAAAGGGGCAGATCCATGTATGGCTTTATTTTTATTCTTCTAATTTTTCTACTGGGTTTGACCACCCGCTCCAGTTCTTTGACCATGGCTGCCGGCCTTTTGTTACTAGTTAAGCTGTGCAACATTAAAAGCCTGCTTCCCTTTTTGGGAGATCGGGGCCTGGAAATTGGCCTTTTTTTCCTGATGCTCGCCGTTTTAGTACCCCTTGCACAGGAAAAAGTGGCTGTCAGGGAAATAATCATGACTTTCAGTTCCCTGCCCGGCATCTTAGCCATTGTCGGTGGCATTATTGCTACCAGGCTAAACGGTATGGGGCTTACCCTGTTGGACAGCCAGCCCCAGGTTATCTTCGGCCTGGTAATCGGCTCTATTATCGGTATCGTCTTTTTTAGGGGGGTGCCAGTAGGGCCGCTAATGGCAGGCGGGTTAACGGCTTTTTTTCTTTATTTATGCAAGCTGTTTTGCCGTTAAACAAGATATTTATGCTTATAAAAAACATTTTTATCAGTTCTATTTGGAAACCTACAGCAAAAAAACATTTCCTGTTGCATTTTATTACAACAGGAAACGGCATTCAAAGTACAGTGCTTTTAAAGACTACAGCTTGTAAATTAAACAGGGAAGGTTTTAAGATGTTTTTAAAATTTGTTTTCTATCTTTTTGTTTTCAATCTTATATGGCTGTTTGCAACCTGCCCGGGCTTGCTGAACAACAACCAAGATAATTATAGCTGTTACCTCCACCGGCTAAACCTTCAGAACAACAGTAAAAAAACCCCGGCGCCTTCACCCGCGCCGGGTTCAAGCTCCAGCCGATCCACCCGCCGGCTGTAAAACAGCCTTTTCACGGATCAGCAAAAAACCAAGGACACCTGCCGCCAAAGCCAGGCCCCCGCTGCCTAAAAACATGAAAGTAACGTTTACCTCCTGCAAAAGGGCAAAGGCCGGGGGGCCCAAAGCCACACCGGCAAAACGCACACTGCCATACAACGAAGTAATACCGCCCCTTTGTTCACTTCGGGCCGCACTGGTAACCATGGTATTCACGGCCGGCAGTACCAGCCCGCTCCCCAACCCGAGCAAACCCAAAATCAAAGGGAAAACAAAAAGATTATGGCAGCACAAAGGCAAAATACCCATAGAAATGCCTACAACCATTAAACCGATAAAATAGGACAGTTTAAAAAAACGATCTTTCTGTTTTAAGTACAAGCCGGTTAGGTAAGCTGTGATAGACATTGTCAGCAGGGGAACGGATAGAAGCAGGCCCTTTTTAATACCTCCAAAGTGAAACTCAGAAACCAGCAGATCTGAAACATAGGAAAGGACCCCAAAAAGAATAAACAAGACAACCAATCCGCCTAAAAAATTGAAAAACAAAGATACCCCTTTTTCCTCAAAGATTGAAGCTATAGTGTGCAGATAATTACTAAAGCTTTCTTTTTCCCGTTTACCTGCCGGTTCCTGCACAAAAAACCAGATCAACAGAGCCACCGGCAAGGACAACAAGGCATAAGAAAAAAACAGCGCATACCAGACAATTAAGGCCACCGCAGACCCGATGATCGGGCTTAAAACTTTGCCTATCCCGTTGGCTGCCTCTAAAATGCCCATGCTTTCACTGCGTTCTTTAGTTTGAAACAAATCCCCGGCCAAAGCCATCGCGATAGGAGCTGTTCCGGCAGCGCCCAGGCCCTGGACAACCCTGCCCCCCAAAATCAAAAAATAGGGGCTGCTAAGGAATGCAGCTGCAAACCCGGCTACAGCCCCCCCCAGGCCATAAAGGAGCAGGCTGGGCACAATAATTATTTTTCTCCCGATACGATCGGAGAGATAGCCCAAAAAAGGAATAACCAGGGCAGCCGGCGCTGAAAAGAAAGTAATAAGCAGCCCCACCTGCAGCCCGCTGAGCTGCAGCTCTGTTTTAATGGTGGGGAATTCGGGAATCAACATGGAGTTTCCCAAAACCATTAAAAAGGGGACTGTGCTAAGAATTAGGATCATGGTTTTTTTTTCAGACAAGGTTTTTCTCCTATTTTTATTTAAGCTTTATTAGGATAAACCAAGTCAGAAATTTAATACATTTTTTGTATCTTGAAAGCTGTTTCATCAACGCAACCCTCACTGGCAGAACAGATCCAACGGCGGTATTAACTAGCCTGGTAGGTATTTCAATTTCGTCCTGCGTTGAAGAACGCAGCCAAAAGGCACCTGATGCAGCACACCTTTTACTAATTTTCACATAAAAAAACTGTGTCCCTGCAAAAACCTGCAACTTTACTGACGACTGTGAACAGACCTTGCATTACCGTATTACCCTGCCCCCCCGGAACGGTTCCCCTCCAACTGCTTGGCTTCCTCCCACCAGCTGTCTAATTCAGAAAGGGTAAAGTTTGCAAAGTTACCCCCGTGCCGGTCAACTTGCGCTTCAATATGGCGAAAACGTCGGATAAATTTATCTACGGTAAGGTTTAATGCTATTTCTGCGTTTATATCCAAAAACCGCGCTAAGTTTACCAATGCAAAAAACAGATCGCCGATCTCCTCTTCTATTTGTAAACGATCCCCGGTTTTCTGCGCTGCGCCCAGTTCCA
Source organism: Bacillota bacterium (assembly GCA_012518675.1). GTDB lineage: Bacteria > Bacillota > Dethiobacteria > DTU022 > UBA8154 > JAAZMI01. Next base: position 18,148 of record JAAYRR010000066.1, on the reverse strand, counting down.
GGGCCTCTTCTTGTAGCTTTTCCAGAACACCGTCAACTTCCGGCCAGTCGAAACCTACTTCTGCCGCTTTTTTCTGCACCTTTTGGGCCTTCATCAAGGCAGATAGTTCTGCCGGCAGGGCAAAACGATCGGTTTTTTTGCCGCCTCTTTCCAGTTGTTTAATCTCCTGCCATTTCATCCTGACTTCGGCCACGCTGGCGACCTTCTCATTTTGAAAAACATGGGGATGACGACGGCGTATTTTACGGGCCAAGCCGTCGATCACCTGCCAGAGGGAAAAATCTTTTTCTTCTTCTGCCAACACACTGTGAAAGACCACCTGCAACAGCAGATCCCCCAGTTCTTCACAAAGTTCCCGGGGAACATTCTTGTTAATAGCCTCCAGCACCTCATAGGTTTCCTCCAACAGGCATGATTTTAGGGAAAAATGATCCTGCTGCCGGTCCCAGGGGCAGCCCTCCGGGGCACGTAGCTGTTTGACAATACCGGCCATTTCTCCCAAGGTGTAATAAGGCGCCGGTGAAAGATGTAAACAAAGCTGCCGGTTAAAAACCCCGTCAAACTGTAGTTGTGCCACAGGCCCGGACTTTACCAGATAATAGCTTTCACCGGCGTTAAGCTGTAAAATATTAACAGAATGCTGCGGGGGATAAAAATTTAAAAGCCGTTCCCGGGCCCGGGAAAGAAACTCCTTGCTGCAAAGGTTCGTTATCACCAGCTCCCCGCGGGGCGGATCAAAAATTTCGTCCAAGTGGCGGGCCTCAAAAAAGGTAATGCCGCGGGAAAGAGTTGCCCCCATTTCAGACTCTAAAAATTTAAGCAGGCCGGCATAATACAATGCACACATCAACTAAACCCTCCATCTTATAGCGTTAACTTTACCTGAAAACAGTATCAAGAAACGTTAATTTGCATATCATTTAGAAGCCTTACCGCCTATTGCAGCCTGCAACCAAAACAGCTGCAAATTACTGTTAATTAATATTCCCTTTTAATTAAATTCAGGCGGCGGGCAACTTTTAATAAAGGTCCCCCCAAGCGGGGGATCGCCTGTAAATCCCGGGCATAGATGCCCCCCAGCAAAAATAAGGCTACTACAAAAACTAGCAACCCCAGCGCAATAGCAGCTGTTAGGGCCAGCGCCTGCACTGTTCTTAGGGACAGTGTTGCCGGCAAAAAACCAGAAACAAGGTTGTAACTGTAATATACCCCTAAGGACATCACTGTTGACGCCGCCAAAGGTTTAAAAATTAGTTCCCTAAAATTTAGGCGCCACCCTGTAACAGCGCTGACTTTATTGATATTTAAAAAAGAAGCAAGCAAAAAACTGATGACCGTCGATAGCGCCGCACCCCCAATATGCAACCGGGGATCGGCCGTCATAAACCAGCTTAAAACAAACTTTAGAGCTGCACCAAGCAGCATATACTTAACCGGTTCAATCACATACCCCAGCCCCTGTAAAATACCGGTGGTAGAGGTATATAAGGACAGAAAAACCAACCCGAAAGCCATCATCGCCAAGGGGTAGGCTGCACCCGCATCCCCAAAAAGAACAACAGTTGTCGGTTTTGCCAAAACAAAAAGGCCAAAAGAGGCGGGAATACTGAAATACAGCGTCACACGCATCGCTAAGTCAATTCTCCCCCGCACACGGGAAATATTTTTTAGGGCCTGGGCCTCCGAAATGGCAGGCACCAAACTCATTGCCAGGGAAATAGTTAAAATTAAGGGGAACTGAACAACAGAACTGGCCATACCGGTCAACTGCCCATAAAGGGCCGTAGCCTCCCGCATAGTAAACCCAGCCGCAGGCAAACGCAGGTTGACGACACTGAGATCGATCATGTTAATCAGGGGGGTAACCAAGCTCCCCAAGGTAATCGGTACCGCCAGTGCAAAAATACGGTAAAGTACCTCCCGCAGGTGAAACGAACGCTGCACAGCCTGCCTACGCATTTTTCGGGCGTAGCCGCCCTTTTCCCGGTAGAAAAAATAAAGCAAAACCAACAACCCGCAAAAAGCCCCGGCTACAGCCCCAAAAGCGGCCCCCGCTGCCGCATGTTCCAAACCGGTAGGCAACAACAGGTAAACTAAAAATATTACAACCCCCACCCTGCCTAACTGTTCAACAATTTGCGAGATCGCGGTGGGCACCATCTGTTGCTGTCCCTGAAAATAACCCCGTAGGGCTGAAAGAACTGTAACAAGTAAAATGGCGGGTGAAATGCTCACCAACGGGAGATAGGCACGGGGATCATTGGCAATATTGTGGGCAAAATAATCAGCACCAAAATATAAAAGTAGAGAAAAAATGCCACCCAGGAAAGTTAAAATCAGCAGGGAAACCTTGAAAACCCGGTAACCGCCACGGTAGTCCCTGTGTGCCAAATTTTCTGCCACCAGTTTGGAAATGGCAATCGGTATGCCTGCTGAAGAAATTGCCAAAAGCGTTGTATAAATGGGGTAAGCCATCTGGTAAAGGCCGATACCTTCCTTGCCCATCACCGCCGCCAAATAGATGCGCAGCACAGCCCCTATAAAACGGACAAGAAAGCCGGCCGCAGTAAGAATCAAGGCACCTTTTACAAAGGACTGGCTTTTAGACATACCCTGGCCCCTTTCCTGGAAAAATCTCCTTCATTATAACACATTGCTATAACATATTGATCCCATAAAAAAAGTAGTAACAGGATGTTACTACTTTGTGAAAAAAAACATACAATTTTATAAAGGCCAGGGGCGGCGTTATTCTTCCATTTGTTTGGCTAAAAAACCTGCTGCAGTTTCCACCAACTTAAGTTCCAAATCTGACATTTTTATCTCAGGGCTGCGGGTACCCATGAGCACTGCACCGATCGGATCGCCTTCAGAAATAATCGGCGCAATCGCCTCTGCCTGAAACCTGGAAAGGTTTTCTTCGTCACTTTCCTGGTAAAATTCATGTTGTGCAGTATCGTTGATCAGGATACTCTTGCGGCTTTCCATCACCTGTTCAACAGCATCGCTGAGAGCACGGTCGATGAATTCCTTTTTGGGAGCGCCTGCCACGGCAATAATTGTATCCCGGTCAGCAATACAGGCAATATGGCCCATCGCTTCATGTAAAGAATCGGCATATTCCTGGGCAAAATCACCCAACTCTTTAATTGGGGAATATTTTTTCAAGATTACTTCTCCGTCACGATCCACAAAAATTTCCAGAGGGTCCCCTTCACGTATCCTTAAGGTTCGTCTGATTTCCTTGGGAATAACAACGCGACCTAGATCATCAATTCTGCGAACGATACCTGTTGCTTTCATCTTTCCCCTCCTTACTTACTCTTAGCACCTTTAAGAGTTCTTTTCTATTATTTATTAAAGAGAGGGGTTTTATTCATTTTCTACTGTAGGAGGTTCCTCAGGCGTTTCCTCAGGATCTTCAGGGGTTTCCAGAGGGGCATCCTGTAAAATATCAATTTCGGCCTCTTGGATTAGATTTTGCAGGTATTCATTAAAAAATTCCTGTTTTTTTCTCTCCAGTGCATCTTCCTTCACTTCCTCAAAGGATAACTCTTTTTCTTCCTCTTTTTCCGTAATTTTAATAATATGAAAACCAAAAGATGTTTCTACCGGTTTGCTGATCTCACCAGGTTCCAGGCTGAAAGCGGCCTTTAAAAAAATGGGATCATAAAAATCGTAGGCCCCAATAGAACCCAGCTCTACATGACTGTCTATAGAATGTTCTTTCCCAATTTCTTCAAAGTCTGCACCTTTTTCTAAAAGTGTGCAAAGTTCCTGGGCCTTTTCTTCATTGTCCAAAAGGATATGATAAGCATACACCCGGGCTGGTTTTTTCAAAATCATAGGATTTTCCTCAACAAATTCATGTGCTTCCTTTTCGCCCATATCCTTTGTAACATGGTTATAAAGAAGTTCTGTATAATAGGTGTTATAGTGGAAATCTTTGAGTATTTTTTCATCAATTTCCAGCTCCTTCAACCGGGCATTAAAATCTTCAGCGGTACCATAAATTTCTTCGATTAGCCCTTCTTTGGTTTGCTGAAAGTTTTCCGTAACTTTTTTATCATCTATGTCCTTTTTAAGACCCAATTTTTCAATTTCTTGCTGCACAACTTTACTTTCAACTAAAAACCAAAGGATCTCTTCTTCAAGCGCTGCAGCATACCCCCCTTGTTCGTAGGTAGCCGCAGCATCGGGCCCGGCAAACAAATAAACAACTTTTAGAAAGTTATCCACTTCATTCTTGTTTATATCCTCTTCGTTAACTCTAGCGGCCACTTCTTTTGCCGCAACGCTGCTACAACCGGCCCCTAAAATACTGCACAAAAAAATAAACATAAAAAAATAAACGGTGAACTGCTTCACCCTTTTAACATTCACAAATAAATACTCCCTTCTATTATTTATTACCTTAAAAGAATTATAACATTGAAACGACTAAATGGACACTGGAAATTCTGTAACCGCAACCGGATTCAGTCTGCAAGAATTAACAAGGGGTTAAAATTTAAAAAATCGGCTGCTGTAAAATAGTAATTGATTCCCTTCTTTTCCCCTTGAAAAACCCTTTGCTGGTCCACCCCATGAAGGTGGCCGTAAAGGCATATCCGGACCCCAAATTCCTGCATAATCGCTGTAAAACCCGTATTTTCCCCACGGGAAGTAAGGGGCGGGTAGTGCAATGTAACAATAAATTCATTAAAACCATCTTTTTGCGCTGCAGTAAGGGAAAGCCGTAAGCGGATCAGTTCCCGTTGATAAATTTTTTCATCCTGTTCCGTGTAGTTTTCACCACCAGGCACTGTCCAACCCCGGGTGCCGCAGAGGGCAATACGGTCCTGGTAGGAAATATAATTATTTTGCACAGCCTGCATACTGGGCGGCAGCACTTTTTTAATCTTACTATAGCTCTGCCACCAGTAATCATGATTACCCCGAAATAATATCTTTTTACCGGGAAGCTGATGGATAAAATTAAAATCCGCCCGGGTTTCCTCCAGCCTCATGGCCCAGGATATATCACCGCCAATAATAACAACATCATCATCCTTTACCGATTTTGACCAGTTTTCCTGCAGTTTTAAATGATGATCTTTCCAAATGCTGCCAAATATATCCATGGGCTTATCCCCGCCCAAGGAGAGGTGCAAGTCGCTGATTGCATAGATCATGGAAAACCCGCCTCCTTACACCCTATTTCTACCATAAAAACAGCAGCCTGACCAGGGACAGATGTAAAAACTATCCATAAATTTAGTTTGTTGAAAATCTGGCCTGAATATGCTATATTATTATCTGCGGGCGGGCGTGGCGGAACTGGCAGACGCGCAGGACTTAGGATCCTGTGGGGCAACCTGTAAGGGTTCAAATCCCTTCGCCCGCACCAGTAACATACCACATCAGAAAAACATTTAAAGACAAAAAACAACAGGATTTTAATGCCTGTTGTTTTTATTTTTACCCCTGCACCATGATAATCTATTTTTCACCGCCCAAAGATCAGTAGGCCCCTGTAATGTGAAAATACAAACATTACTGAAAGTTATTGACTATTACCTCACCCTATGGAATAATGTAGATACGATATTCCATTATTTGTTAATTATGTAGCACCCCGCCGGCATTTGCGCAGCTTTGGGCAGATCTGGATCATAAATTCTATTCTGGCCTCATAAAAATAACTATCCGGTCTGGTTACCTGCCAAGTTACCTGTCGGAAAAAAAAATAATACCTCGGGGGGTATTGCCAAGATGATTACTGCAGGCATTGATGTTGGCCACAGCTTTACCAAAGCCGTCGTCGTCAAAAATAACAACCTGTTGTCTACCGGGCGTGTCCCCAGCGGTTTTGAAGTAAAACAGGCAGCAACTAAGGCCCTTAAACAAGCCCTTTCAGCTGCCGGCCTGTATAAAAATGCTATTAAATCTGTTACAGTTACCGGAAACGGTAAAAAAGAGGTTGACTTTGCCAACGGTTCCATCACCGAAATTGGTGCTGCGGCCCGGGGTGTAATGAAGATTTTTCCACAGGCCCGCACAGTTGTAGATGTCGGTGCTGAAGGAAGCAGGGCCCTGAAAATAAATGAAAATGGGACAGTGATCAACTTTGCCATCAACGAAAAATGTGCAACCGGCACGGGTTCTTTTGTAGAGACCATGTGCCGTGCCCTGGAAATAAAACTTGAAGAAATAGGGCCCCTTTCCCTTAAGGCCAAACAGACCATCGTGATGAATTCACACTGCGCAGTATTTGCAGAATCAGAGGTTATTTCCTTAATCCATACCCAGGTATCCAAAGCAGATATTGCCCGTGCTGTTAACCATGCAATGGCAAGCCGTGTAGCCTCCCTGGTGCGCCGTATCGGGCTAAAAAAAGAAATAGTCATGATCGGTGGAGTAGCCAAAAACCCCGGGATTATCAGCGAGCTGGAAAAAGATTTAAAAATTAAACTTACCCTGCTTGACAGGCCTGATTTTATCAGTGCGCTGGGTGCTGCCCTGACGGCCGGGGAAAAAACAACACACAAACACAAAAAAATAAACTGAGGGATCTTAAATGCCTAAAAACAAACAAAAAGAATACTGGAGATGGGAAGAGTCCCGCTGGCATAATCCTGAACTAAGTTGGAAGAAAGCAGAAATTGTTACGGCGGGAATAGACGTCGGTTCTGTTAGTTCCCAGGCCGCCATTATGTGTGATGGGGAACTTTATGCCTACGCCAATATGCGGACCGGATCAAACAGCCCGGACAGCGCTTTAAATGCCCTCAACAGGGCAACAGCAGGGACCGGCCTAACCCTGGAGAATATCCACTACACAGTGGGCACCGGCTATGGTAGAATCAACATTCCTTTTGCCAACCGGGATTTTACAGAGATCGCCTGCCATGCCCGTGGCTGCAACTATATGTACGGCCCCACCGTGCGCACCATCTTAGACATGGGCGGCCAGGATTGCAAAGCCATCCGCTGTAACCGTCAAGGTAAGGTAACAAATTTTATGATGAATGATAAATGTGCCGCCGGCACCGGCCGGGGTATGGAAGTTATTGCCGATCTGTTAGGTGTGCCCATCGGCGATGTAGGTGCCAGGTCTTTAGGTATAGACGAAGAGCCTGAACCGGTGAGCAGCACCTGCGTGGTCTTTGCCAAAACCGAAGCTACAGGCCTATTACGTGCAGGCTGGTCCGTAGAACTTGTTTTGGCCGCCTACTGTTCAGCCACAGTAAACCGTATCCTTTCCCTACTGGAGCGGGTTGGTGTAGAAAAAGACTTTGCTATTACCGGGGGTATTGCCAAAAACAGCGGCATCGTTAGCCGCCTGGAAAACAAACTGCGGGTTAAAGCCTTAAAACCCCGCTATGACACCCAGCTTGCCGGCGCCATTGGAGCCGCACTTTTCGCCAAAAACATAGTGGAAAAAGCAGTAAATAGAAAAACATAAAAATAACATAAAAAAAAGAAGCAACCACAAAAGTCTGCTTCGGAATAAAATTTAGCTTATGTAAAATAAAATGGCTGGGGCGGTAGGATTCGAACCTACGGAATGCGGGATCCAAAGTCCCGTGCCTTACCGCTTGGCTACACCCCAGCAATAAACTTACCTTCTTAAATTTTAATTTATGGGGTGAGTGATGGGACTCGAACCCACGGCCTCCAGGGCCACAACCTGGCGCTCTAACCAGCTGAGCTACACCCACCATGGTAAACATCACTTCACGAATTTCATTTTAGCATAACGTTCCTTCCTTGTCAAGAATCCGGCAACATACCACTGTGCCAATATCTAGCGGGTAATTTATCTTTGTTCCAAAAAATGACTGTAAGATCACTGTTTAAGCAAGATCTTCTATTTCAGTAAAAGCATTAATGCCTGGTTTAGAGTTTAATTTTTTTATGGTATTTTAATATTTTTCCCTGTTTTGATCCCCTGTTAATAGTCTTAAAAAATGTCGCCCCATGTTTTAAAAGTTTCAGAACCAAAAGGCATATATTGTCACCGGCGATTTTGATCACCCTTGGCACAGACCTCCCCCCCAGGCCGTATTTCCTAAGCCCAGGAAGGCTTACTGCAAGGCCTTCAGCCCAAACAGGCTAGCAGCCTCTATTCCATGTAAAAAGTGCTTACCATACCTGGTCAGGGTTTAAAATGCTTTTGAAAGTTTGGCGTAACCCTGGGCACCCTTTTTGTCGCGGGAAAACTTCCTTGACGGACACCCAATGCCTTTCTGCCCACCGTTTTGGCTATACTGCTGGCACCCATCATAACCAGCTCTTCGGTATCAATTTTCTTGACCAAATCTATATTTAGTTCTTTAATAAAATCCTGTAAAGTATTTTCATATAGCAAACCCAACATATGCAAGATGGCCTTTAATCCCCGCTTAGACCAAGGCCGGCCACGTTTGGCTGTTCTTAATGGCCGCACCGCCTATCACTGGGCTTCACCACTAGTTCTATCCACAGTTAGTTCTAATTATCCACAGTGCAGGGTATATTTAGCCTGCCTTACTGGAAGTGGATATTATTTTTGCCAATAATTCTTAAACAAAGCATAGCATTAGGGCACTAATGCGGCTGATCCTATCCCGCTGTATCTAATTCAAGACTACACCACCCTATACCTTCCCCCTTGCCTCTGGTTCTAACACTGAAAATGTATTCTATTAAGTCAGAATAGGTTCATTTGTAGATCCTTTTAAATTCCACCAATGATTTTTGCTGTTTCAGAAAGATAATTTAGTATTTTCTTTTCGGTTGCCGAGGCCCCTGGTGTACCCAAACACAGCACAATATTCGGCAACCATCCCCAGCAGGCGCCCTGTATCAAGGGTTAAGGTTAATTGCCGGCGTTTTCCTATTCCCAGTTTAGCGAAGTGCAATTTTTGGTATTTCGTTAGAATATTCGCCATCCATAATGTGCAACTGGCGTTTTATGGTACTTCTCATTTCTAGGGCAGGCTCTAAACAGTATTTCATGAAATCTTCTGGGTTCACATCATCTGGGCTTTTAATGTGTGGAAATAGTAATTTCATAAACCCAGAACAAATTCTCTTAATGGCTGTAGTATCACGGGTATCACTGGACCTGGGGATCTTTAATATTGCATCCACTACCCCAGGGTATATGATCTCCTTTCTGAGAGCATGCATCACTTCAGAGAAATATTCTACGTTTAGAGCCCAACCTTTGGCTTTCATGTTTTCACGCATCCGCGGAATATCCCAACCTTTTATAAATCCGTGGAAACGGTCAATTAGAGCTGACTCTTGAAAGGAAGCTGGTAATTCTGTAAACATGTTGATGTTTATATTCATCTTTTCGTCAGGTATATTACCCATTAGCACTAGGCCGGCATCCCCTACCCCCCTGTAGTCACCCACCCTGTATTCCCCTGATTCTAGATAGCCTTTCAGGGCACCTTTAACTTCGTCCACATCTGGAAAACTTATAGTCTGTACTTCATCAAAAGCCACATAGTCATACCTGCTAACAAGACCACGTACATTTTTACCAATATGGAAAAACAGACGAGCACGGCTTATGCTCCCCCCACTTACTAACCAGCCATGTTTGGAAATCTGTGACATCAGGTAGGACTTACCTGTCCCCTTGGGTGCAAGCTCTATTAAATTAACCCTTTTTTCCACAAAAGGTAAAAGACGGCTTAACATCGTAAGTTTTTGCCGCACATCTAAAAAACCTGCTGGGTTATAGTCCACTGCCAAAAGTAACAGATCAATCCATTCCTCAACTGTAAAATCTTTTCGCACATCCTGGAAAAAACCTATATCAATCCTGTATGGTTGAAATGGAGTATAGCCAACCATTTGAATTACCCCATCACCCTCTTTGCCACTTAGGCCAAAAGGGTTCCATGTACATTCAATAATACCCCATGTTTCGCTATCAGAAAGAAGTTCTTGACTATATTGACGGAGCACAGCCCCATTAACTAAAGCTTCCCGCTTACGACTTGGGAAGCCTAAGTCCGGCAGGCTAAAAAACCCCTCACCTGTTTTCACATCAATTTCAACCCGCAACTTGGCTAAAAACCTAACACGTTCGCCTTCTTTTATCATCCGGCTTTTAACCAATTCCCAGTCCTTTTTACCGGGGATATTGCCTTTTACAAAGTGATCAACCTTTTCAAGGTCAACCTTCCCATTTCCATCAGCAAAACGCATAATCATCCAATCCCGTAGATATGGAGGGATGCTTAGGGAGGCAAAATGCTTGTTTTGATCTGGATCCTTGTAAACAATCATGTTTTCAAAATAGGTTTTGGTTTTTTCACACAGATCGCTGCTAACGTCCAACCTGATCACCTCATAACCCAAGATCTTGTTCCTGAATACCCTTCACAACAACAAAGCTTATTTCCCCTGCAACCCTGTTAGCATAATACAATTTACCCTTGTAATTGCCAGGACTCCAATCCTTCAACTGAAAACATAAAACCTTGCTATCTTCCTTCTTGCCCAAAGTCTGGTAGCCCACTATATGCAGCCTGACATCGGCTTCAAGGGCCCTGTTACTTCGCATTTTCAGGAAACCCTCATTAGCAGCATTTAATTTCACAGTTTTAGTAATCACTTCAAATTGGGGTGGCCCTCCCATTTGTTTGCTAATTTTGCGCAACACCACAACAGGGGTAAGGCATTCCTCAGGTGTTGCACCACCATGGACTTCACCGCGGCAAGGCCCAGCACCCTGGAATTTTCCGTGGGTTAACCACATTAGGTGGCCCTTATCCATAACAAGTGGGCGATCCGGTTCGATATAGTAGCTAGCCCTTTCTAATGTTGCAAAACGTCCTGGTGCCTCTGTCATAAAACCCTCTGGCACCCCTATTTTTTCTGTTGCAGTTACAGCAAAGCGACTTAAACCATGATCTGATGTAATAGCAACAATAGAATATTGTGCTAGTAAAGAAAGGGCTTTTTTTGCCACCTTTTCAACCACATCCATGGCTTTCAAAAAAGATCCGGGAAATGAGTACCCATAATGGTGAGCAATGTCATCTAACCCACGTTCTACAACCTCATCCGTTTCCCATTCCTTGTTTGCCTCAGTAGTTGTGGGAAGATTACCCCTGGTTATAGTGATGGTAGTATCTACCCCGCCATCCCTAACTATAATATGGTTCAGTAAGCCGACCCATTCTACCCCCATACCATCTACCCACATTATCCTGGCGCCTTCAGCACGTAGCTCAGATACCAATTCACTTCTAGCAGGATAGTTCCAAAGCAGTTGTTTATTAGCCCACTGATCTATCAAAGAAGCCAGTTGCTGATCAGCGCTGTCCTTAACCCGACAACGGTTATAGGTATGGAAATATAAACCTACAAATTCATCACCAGCTACAGCCGGCTGCAGATACCATACCAATGAAGGAAACATTTTTTCAAGATAATACCACCATTCACCTAGTTTAGTATTATTCACCAAAAGCTCATTAACACAAAGTATTAATTCCTTTTTTTCTTGTTGTGATATGTCAGTCAGCACAGAAAGTTTTTGAATTGGTTCCCCTAGGGCTTCATATTTGGTCCAAAATCCCTGTGGCATAAAGCTAGTGCCTAGACAAAGAAGCAACTTCTTACGCTCTTGGCAGAAGTTCAATGAAGCCGGCAAAGCGTGTAAAAAAATATCCGTAGATACATGTTCACTAAAAGAATTGACATCAGTGTTTTTTTGCATAATACTATGCAAATATGTCCCTGGAATACTTTTGGCCTTGCTCCATAACCAAATTAACCAACGTTCTTCAGGGCTTAGTCTCTGCCACATATAGAAAAGCTGATCAGGGTCGTATTCGATCACCTTTAGCAAACGTGCTGCCAAAAGGTCAAGGTTGTTTTCCTGTTTAATTTGCACCGCCAACCATTCCCATTGGTCCTGGGAACCCCATTCTTGGCGTAGTTCATCCCATTTTAAAACCCCATGCACATAATCAAAGCTAGACATATAAACACGAACATGGCAGTTTCCCCTAGACTGTTGGACGGTTAACCAGGGTGCCATCTGTGTTACAAACCATGCTTTGCGGATGCTTTTCTGTGACCATAAGAAAAAGTACTTTTGTATGCCTTCTATTATATTTTTATTTACATCTTCGTTATGGAATGGGGCCACTACCACTTCTGAGCTTCCCTTCCCTTCCAGGGCCCAAATGTCCGGCAGCAGTCCCTCATGGTAGCGGGACACTTTATTTATACTCAGTTGGAAAAGTTCCTCTGCTGCCAACAATGGCACATAAATCCTGTTGACTTTCCCCGTTGGGTATTCAGCCAGCCACCTTATTACCTCGGGTGCTTCAGGGTCTATACGGATATATTCAGCTAAAGGGGTCAGCAAAATGCCCCGGCTACTGCAAGTATCTTCTTCTAAAAACATTTTCAGTTGCCCCATATTAGGGAAAACATCTGCTGTGCTACACAATTCAGACAGGCAAATTGCTTTGTCCACTTCATATTTTAGTCCTGGGATTAATTCATCCCATACTTCACAGCCTTGAACAAGAATAAAGCGGGTAGCAAAACGGTCCCCCATCCTCTTCTCTTGTCGCAGGTGATCTAATAATTCCTTAATGCTGGAAAAATTTACTTGCACTGGCTTCACCCCACCTAACTGTTGTCCTGGATAGCAGCCAAAAGACGAACCCCAACTAAGGCATCCTTGGATACCAAATCTTTAATAAAACCTTTCATGTCATTTGACGACATATTCTCTATCATTTTGATTAACTTTGGATAGGTTGAGGAGTGATAGTTGTCATGAACCCATTGTCTAACCTTTTCGGTTACCTCACTTAGACGCCGCGGCCATTCATAAACTTTACCTCCAACTGCTTTATAGACATAATCCCTTACAATATCCATACTGTTTGACTGTTTTATAAGGCCAGCATAATCTCCAGCGGTAACTTCTATAAACCTTCCCAAAATATGTTCCCTGTCCTTCAGAACAGACAATTCAGAAGAATGGTTTCTTAAATAGGCAATGACTTCATCTATTTCATTTTCGGACAACTGTTTTATTCTACTGTATTGGGTAAAAAAAGTGTGGTAAGCATGTCCATCCAAAACCCACTGTATAGGGACACGTGAATGTTCACTCCAACTAGCCGGTGAACTTGTTTTCGTATGTTTTTCCCATTCCTTCTGTAACAATGTGATTTTTTTCTGCCGCACCTGTTGTGACAAATAATATAAAATATTTTCTTTAACCTTATCATCTGAAGCCATGGATAAATTTGGTAAATCCTTATATAGTCTGGCTGCTTCTTCATCGCTGATACTTTGTCCTGCAAACCTTTCGGATAACACTTTAATAACTGCTGTATTTGCTTGAAAAGCCTCCAATAGTTGATCTTTAAAAATACGTATTTCCTCTGCCCTATTTTCTATGGTGGCTTGGTTTGAATCGTTAACCAATCTATAAATATAATCTATAAGTTCCACCACCCCATCCGGTTGCCCCTCCTTATAACAAAGCAATGGCAACTTACTGTTGAACCAGGTACCTCGAAAATAGTCCCGAATAGTATCTAGATCTTTTTTATTTGTTTGACACAGCTTATTCATGGCATCTATTAAATCTAATTCTTTAATAATTGCCGGCAGTTTTTCCTTAACGCGGTTTTCATCCCACATATTGACATCCTCGTTAAGAAGTAACCGCAAGCGTGCCATTACTTCTGTTGCCTCTAAACCAAGCCCGCTTGCTAGTACCTGCAATTCTGGGGCATGAAGCTCCCAAAACCCGTTCATGCCCTGCTGCATACTACCCCTGTTTATGAATTTCTTAATTTGGTAGCTTTCAGAGCCTACAACATCAACAATCGCTTTCATTTCCGAATCACTCAGTTCATTACGATCATACACTAAGGTATTGCTTAACAGCCTTACGGCATCAAGCATGTTTCGCCCCCTACTAGGAGGATCACCTTTTTTATTATAGTAATTTATAGTCCATAATGGGTAACCTAGTTCTATCACAGCATTTATCATGCTTTTCCGGGCTTCCTCTGGATAGGCTGTTTGTTCAGGTGAAAGATGAAAAATATCCCTAGCCATGCGGCAAAATTCTTCCCCCTCAGTTGACATTTTACGGATAGCATAGGCCTCAAATGAACCAGTACCTTTAAGGACCCCATTCACCAGTTCTGCCAACTTGTGGGGATTCAGGGCTAAAGAATTAAAACCATCATAATAGTAATAGCCCATTGCATAGTCCTTCAATAGGAATGACAACAACAATATTCCTATCGGCGAAGGCATTAGGCCATATGGCGGTTTTTGCATTGTTAGCCATAGCTCATTAATATTTACTGAATTTTGTTCAGCAAAAATACAGTCCACTTTTCTTTTCATTTTTACAACCGGATAACTGCTGTCGCTTACAAAATCACTATTTTCCCATAGGCCCCGGTTATCAAGTTCATCCACCACATCCTTATAGGGTCGGTGAACAGAAGCTGCTATTTGAAGCCCAATTTCAGCACCAGCCTTCCCCCAAGGGTTGGTATATAGGGTGGCAGTTCTGTTAATTTTTTCTGGCCCATCCGGGAAAACATTCCCAACAAGGTCGAATAAATAACTAGTAATTGCCTGACAACCAACCAGTTCTTCTTGTTTACCCTGGAAAAAGGCCCTGATCTGACTTATACGCACAGTTTCAAGCCATTCTATAACAATATTATTAGCCCTGGTGTCATAATACTTTTTCATGTTAGTATCATGCATTTCCAGGTAGTACCAGGATTTAGCCTTAGATTCTACCCATTCAGACCACTTTTTAGAACCAAAAGGCCTCTGACTGATAAAAATACAATAATTGGGGTAAATCTGTGTTATTTCTACAGCTATGGATTCTGTATCTATCAAGTGATCATCTTCTTCAGCTACCACGAAAATAATGCCTATTTGGTAGGGGTTTAATTTACCTTGAATTGCACGTTCACGCCTGTATTTTAGCTGTTTCCCTGAAACTAACTGAACTGGGTGACGCAGTTCAGCTGCCCCTTGCAGAAGCATCAGTTCCTTCAGCTGTGAGGCAAACCCTTCATCCATTTTGCCCCTTTCAATCATTTTTTCCATTGTTAAGTTAGCCTTTGCCTGCTGTTCATACTGCCGCATTTTATCCTGATCAATGGTAACCCTTGGTATCATATATTCTAAGTCATTCCCAGAACGAACACCAAGCATAATATTTTTGGAAAGAAGCTGATCCGCAATTTCTCCTACCTGATCATAAAGTGCCGTACCGAGAAACATGAGCCTAGTAAAAGATAGCCTTGGTTTCAGCAAGGTATGTGTATGTCCATCTCCTATTTGTTGCTGCAGCGCTGTAAGTAGCATCATAACCCTAAAAACCCGTATTTGATCCACATCTAGCTGTTCCTTAACTGCATTGTAGTGGCTTAAAACATCTGCAATTGCTTCAACGTCTTCTATCTTCATCTTTTCAAAAAAGTATTGCCAAAGGTAATCTGGTGTTAACCAATACCAATTGCCTTGGGGAAAGTTTGCAACAAACCATTGAAATGAACCTTCTTCCTTTTCCTTAAGGAACCTAAAAAAGGTCCGTTGGCTTGAACTATACAGTGATGAAATTGTGGCTAAAATGTAAGCAGTAAAGGGGTGTATGGGGGGTAACAATTTAAGCTCTTCTTTTTTCACTGGTTCACCAAGCATGTTGATATGTAAAACAGCTGCGTCCACTTTGTTCCAAAGGGATTCCCGTTTTGCTTCCCAGTCATCACGTAGACTAGAATTTGCTTCAATAACATTGCCAATTAGCTTATATGCTGTAACAGGGGTCATTTCCAGCCTGCAGGGGTGAAAACGCTCCATAAGCTTCCTACGGGTATCATCATCAATACGGGTAAATTGCTGTATGGCCCTATGTGTTATTAAAAATAAATAAAAGGGCATGTCGGCTGAAGAATGTGCCAATTCCTGCAGTGGGGTTACTGGAACGTTGTTTGTAAAAAATTCCGTGAATTCATCCCAGATAAATACTAAACCTTGAAGATTGTTAACTTCAATAACCTGCCTGATCCAGTCCTTAATGTCTGAAGGTGAGTCTAGCAAGGTTTGTCCTTCCTCTTCAAGAATTTCAGCTACTTGTTCACCCAGTTGCATATCCCCGCCATGAAGCCGCTTTATTAATTCTTCTGCCGATCCCACTGTCCGGAAACGACCCCGGTACTGGTTAAAAATATTATTCCAATTCAGTATACCCCTCGTGTCATCCAATTTAGTTATCAAGCAATCCATAATTCCCTCGCCAAAAGCACTTTTGTAACCCTGTGCCTTCAGTTTTTCTTTTATTGCTTCCTGCAGTTCAATCATTAGGCGCCTGTTGGTTGTGATCTGGCCTGAAGAGGAACGGTATACAACCAAAAAAGGGTTTTTATTTCGTAGTGCTTTAAACCGTGGCCATAAAGGAGAAACCATTTCATATTTCAACAAATAGTTTTCTACCTCTTCAAGTGGATCTTCCAGCAGGTGCTTGATCACAAAGGCAGCATACGTTTTTCCTGTACCGTACGCCCCTGTAAGCCATATGGAAAGTTTATCTTTGCTGTGGCTGCGCTCTAAGGCACGAACAAGCTTATCTAGCACATCCCTCATGTAAATATGGGGAATAAAAAATTTCCAGTTGTCCTTCTTATTATTGTCTACATCTTCTGAAAACACGGGAATAAAGTCTTCACTTACAGTAAGGTAGTTATTATATAGCCACATTTCCAGCCCCCCTCATCTTCAATATTAAAAGCCACCCTTTGGGATCTAGAAAGTACTAGTTTCAACAAGTTTAGACACATACCAAAATGTTAATAACCTACCAACCAGTTTTTTTGCCCAATTATACAAGGTTCAACACCTCATAAGCCCTGCACATGTTGTTTAGGAAAATATTATCTAGATCCCGAACTGTTTCAGCCCTAATAAAATTACTGCAATGAATCGACAATCCCTGCAAGACTTTTTTAAGAACGCCCCTTTCAATTCCAAACAAAACATAAGGTCCTCCAACAGCCCCCTCATATAATTCCCTTGTGGTAAGTTCATATCGATCTGTTTTTTCAGCATAGCGGTAGAGAGAATACAAAATAGATAGGGGATCTGGATTCTGCCAACCAATTTTATGTAATTTTGTATTACGCTTACCAGGTGTCAATTCAAAACCCAACCCCAATTCATTACCCAAAGGCGTTTCAGCAAGTAGTTGGAATAGTGCTGTTATTGCATTTGTCCTAGAACGCTGACTAAGCTTGTACTTCTTTTCTAAGAGTTCGATAAAACCTGTTTTGGGCATTGTAGTGCCCCAGGGGACGTTGTTTACATACCATTCAACTAATGCTGAATTTTGTGCTAAATTGGTCCATATTACAGACCATATCAATGGGGTATTATCTACATATTTACCAAGCTGGTTACATAGTTTGGTGGTTGTGAAGGATTTTCTTCCCCCTGTTGTAAGTTCCGCATGTCGCAACCACATAATCATTGAATCCAATTGCCGGCTGCCAAGATTGTTATTGCTTATCCATTCCCCCTGCAACCGGAAAAAGTCCAATAACCATGTTTTCCGCAGTCCAAAGGTTTGGTAACTTGGCAGGCTCTTACTTTGTTTACTAGGCATATTTGAACCCCTTTCAGTAGTCATAAGTGATTTAGCAGCAAGACATGGGGCCCCTTTAAGATCAAGACACGCACCAAAGGCAGTACATGCAGCACCTACTTTAAGCATTCCATTTATATTTAAAGCCCCTACAGGACATTCCACCTGGCAGGCCTGGCAATGGCAACAATAGGCAGTTTTTAACGCCACTGCCCTGAATGCACTTAATATATAGCGATCTGCCTTGGCAAGGCCATCTACTTTAACAACTGTACTATTATTATGGTACTTTATTGAATAGGGATAAACAACTCCACCCCTTTCAATACAACCCTGCTGTGTACCTATTAGTACCTGACGTCCAAGAGTTTTTGCCCATTCTTGCCAATTTTCACTAGGTTTACGTAAAGTAAAAATAACATCAGGGCCTTTATGCTTTTCAAAAACCTTGTTGCCACCTTCAAATAGGTAGCGGCCTCCCGCCCTTCCCTTCCAATTCCCTTT
>JAAYRR010000065.1 GCA_012518675.1 Bacillota bacterium | reverse complement strand
TATCATGGTTAATATAAGCGAGGCGATCACAAACCCTTACCAACTGCCCCTCCGGGGTTGCCGGTTTTTGGGGACCGGTATGGGTCAATATTCCATCCCGCACCTCCTGGGTTAAATTTAAACCCCCTGCCCCCTCCAGGAAGTCCACCACCCTTAAGCTTTGTTCATTGTGTTTAAACCCCCCGGGGAAAAGATCGTTGAGTGCCTCCTCCCCGGCATGGCCAAAAGGTGTATGTCCTAAGTCGTGCCCTAAGGCAATGGCCTCTGTTAGATCTTCGTTTAACCTCAGGGCCCGGGCTACAGTGCGTGCCACTTGTGAAACTTCGATTGTATGGGTCAGCCGCGTGCGGTAATGATCACCTTCCGGTGCAATAAAAACCTGGGTTTTATGTTTTAGCCGCCGGAAGGATTTGGAATGTACGATCCGATCCCGATCCCTTTGAAAGGCAGTCCGCACATCACAATGTTTTTCCCAACGTTTCCTGCCACGGCTGTGCATACTCAATGTAGCATGGGGTGATAAAAGGCTTTTTTCCAGTTCCTCTAATTCCCGGCGAAAATACAATTAAGCTCCCCCCTTTTACTCCTGACAGGCCGGGAAAAACCCTGCCTAAGACTGACGATTTTCCCGCAAAGAAGCAGTTGCCCGGCAAACCTGGGCCACCCTTTGCCCCAACATAAAGGCCCTTTTCAAGGCATGTTGATCCTTTTCGGCAGGGCCGCCAACGCAGGTACCATGATGGCCTGCACTTTTTTCATGGCTGTCACCCACAATAATCATACCCTGGACAAACATCATGCTGTGCAGCGCACGCAGGGTTGTTTCCTGTCCGCCAAACCGGGCGGCGCCAACGCTTAAAGCACCTCCCACAGTATTTAAAAGGTTCTTACCCCTTCGCAGGCGGCGGGTTTTGTCCCAAAAAGCCTTCAGCTGTGCAGAAACTGTCCCAAAAAAAACCGGGCTGGCTATTAATAAACCATCGGCAACAGCCATTTTTTCCAAAACCTTTTCCAAAGCGGTGCCCTTGTAACAAATACCCCGGCAGGGGGTTTCACAAGCAGTACAAAAGGGGTTTTTTTGTTCCTCCAAAATTTCGCGTACAAAGACTGTTTCTGTTTCAGCACCCAGTTCCCGGGCAGCTTTCAGGGCGGCTTCCAGAATGAACGCCGTGTTTTCCTGCCGGTTGGGGCTACCGTTTAAGCCGATAATCAACATTTTTCTCCCTCCAGATTTTCTTTAATTTACCCTTGAATCTTCTAGGCCGGTTGTGAGAAAATAGTAAAGTGTGGCCTGTTAAAATTATACCACTACAAGGTTTACCAATGGAGGAGGCGCTTTGATGGTCATTACAAAAGAAAAAGTGAAGAAAATTACTGTTTTCATGTTGGCCCTTTTACTTTGTCTACCGGGGATTTTCAGCCCAGGAAGGGTACAAGCACAGGAACTGTCCCCGGCAGAAATCAGTTCACAAGCCGCGGTATTGATGGAATTTTCAAGCGGGGAAATAATTTTTAGTAAAAACGGTACCGAACGGCTGCCTCCCGCCAGTCTGACTAAAATTATGACTCTTTTGCTGGCCCATGAAGCCCTAAAACAAAACAAGGCTACCTTGACAGAAGAAGTAACTGTCAGCCAAAATGCCTGGGAAACAGGAGGCTCCCAGATGTTTTTAGAAATAGGGCAACGGGTGCCCTTCGGCACTATGCTCACCGGCATTGCCACTATTTCGGCCAATGATGCTTGTGTAGCCATCGGTGAACATCTTTATGGTTCAGAGGCAGTTTTTGTGCAGGAAATGAACAAAAAAGCCAAAACATTGGGGCTGGAAGATACGTATTTCCAAAACGCCTCCGGCCTGCACCACCCCGAACACTATTCCAGTGCCCGGGATATGGCCTGCTTAGCCCGTTACCTGATTCAAAATTTTCCGGAAAGCCTTAAACTGCATTCCCAAATTGAATTTACCTTCAATGGTATCCTGCAATACAACCGCAACCCTCTGCTGGGACACTATAACGGGGCAGATGGTTTAAAAACGGGCCATACCTCACAGGCAGGGCATTGCCTGATCGGCACTGCCAACCAGAACGGCCTGCGTTTTATCACCACAGTCATGAATGCCGCCAGCCCTGCTGAAAGGAAAAGGGATACTGAAACCCTGCTCAATTATGCCTTCCGTAATTACACGCTGCACCAGGCCTTCCCAGCAGGTGAAACCATCGCTACAGCCAAAGTTAAAAGCGGTGAAGAACGCAGTGTTGATCTTTACCTGGAAGAGCCGCTGGAGGTTGCTATTCCTTTCAACCGCCAGGAGGACCTTGATCTGCAGATTGTGGTTTCAGAAAATATTGTTGCCCCTGTCCAGAAGGGTGATTCCTTAGGCAGTGTCAAAGTCTTGCTTGATGGCAAAACCTTGGATGAAACAGCCTTGCATGCTAGCAAAAGTATTCGCAAGGCCAACGTCTTTTCACGGTTTTTTCGTTTCATCGGCGACCTGTTGGCCGGCCTTTGGCGACAAATGGCACAGGTCCTTCGCAGCTTTTTTTAACCACAGTATCGCTGGAAGAACCCTTAAGGATAAGCTTATACCTCCTGACACATACACATAATCCTTTTGGTTTTTTTCGGGTGGGGCAAAGCCCCACCCCTGTAATATTTTTGCTTTTAGTAGATAGGTCACCTCTTTTATTGCAGACCAATACCCCTCAACGCGGTAAACGTATTTGTGCCTGTGCTGCTGCCAAGCGGGCAATTGCAACGCGAAAGGGTGAACAGCTGACATAGTCAAGACCCACCCGGTGGCAAAATTCTATCGACTGGGGTTCGCCCCCGTGTTCCCCGCAGATGCCAAGTTTTAAACCCGGCTTGACTTCCCTGCCCTTTTCTGCCGCCATGGAAACCAGGCCGCCGACCCCTTGTTGGTCTAAAACCACAAAGGGGTTTTCAGGTAAGATTTTTTCCTGAAGGTAATAAGGCAAAAACTTTCCTTCGGCATCATCGCGGCTAAAACCAAAAACCGTCTGCGTTAAATCGTTGGTTCCAAAGGAAAAAAAGTCAGCGTGTCCGGCAATTTCATCGGCCGTTATACAGGCCCGGGGCAGTTCGATCATGGTGCCAATTGTATAGCTGAAATTCTGGCCTGTTTCCTGCATTACTTTGGAGGCCTCATCTTCCACTATGGCACGCATGGCCTTTAATTCATTTACATGCCCAACTAAGGGTATCATAATTTCCGGCTTTACCTCCAGGCCCTCCTTTTTCAAGGATATTACAGACTGGCAGATGGCCCTAACCTGCATTCGGTAAATTTCCGGGAAAACCAGCCCTAAGCGACAGCCCCTGTGCCCGAGCATGGGGTTCATTTCTGTCAATCCCCGTGCCTTTTTCAAAAGGGCTTCTTTTTCCTGTAAGGCCGGGCTTTTTTCCCCCCGTTCCCGGGCACAGGCCACCTCCACCTGCAGTTCCTCCAAGTTGGGCAAAAATTCGTGCAGCGGGGGATCTAAAAGGCGGATTGTCGTCGGTAAACCGGCCATTTCCCGCAGAATTCCTTCAAAGTCGCCCTGCTGCATCGGTAAAAGCCGGGCCAGGGCTTCCCCTCTTTCCGCCTCTGTTTCTGCCAAAATCATTTCTTGCACTACCGGCAGCCTTTGCTGTTCCATAAACATATGTTCTGTACGGCATAGCCCAATTCCTTCCGCCCCAAATTCCTTAGCTTTGAGGGCATCCCGGGGGGTATCGGCATTAGCCCTCACCTGCAGGCGGCGCCTTTCGTCAGCCCACTTTAGCAATTGTTTGAATTCCGGGCTAAGTGCAGGCGGAATTAGGGGCACTTCACCAGCATAAACCCGGCCGGTGGTCCCGTCAATAGAAATTGTATCCCCTTCTTTAACCTCCTGCCCGGCCACCTGGAATAAACCGGCCTGCAGATCTATTTTTACCGCTTCGCAACCGCTGATACAGGGTTTACCCATTCCTCTGGCCACAACAGCAGCGTGGCTGGTCATTCCGCCCCGGCTGGTTAGAATACCTTCAGCGGCCACGATACCGTGGATATCATCCGGAGTTGTTTCCGAACGCACCAAGATGACCCGTTCACCTTCCAGGTTTCTTCTTTCAGCTGTATCCGCATCAAAGACCACCTTTCCCACCGCCGCACCAGGAGAAGCAGGCAGGCCCCCGGCCAAGGGGGTTAGCTCTGCACTGGGATCAATACGCTGGTGCAATAACTGCACCAGCTGTGCAGGGTCAACCCTAAGAAGGGCCTCTTCCTCCGTCGATTTTCCTTCCTGGACAAAATCTACAGCAATTTTCACGGCTGCCTCAGCCGTCCTTTTACCATCCCTGGTCTGCAAAATAAACAGTTTACCTTTTTCCATGGTCAGTTCAATATCCTGCATATCCCGGTAATGTTTTTCCAAATTTGCACAAATGGTCACAAACTCCTGGTAGACAGCGGGAAATCTATCCTTCAAGGCAGAAATCAACAGCGGTGTGCGTATGCCTGCCACAACGTCTTCCCCCTGTGCATTGAACAAAAATTCGCCATAAAGTTCGTTTTCGCCCGTCGCAGGATTTCTGGTAAAGGCTACACCGGAACCACTGTCTTCCCCCATATTGCCAAAAACCATGGCCTGGATGTTGACTGCTGTGCCCAAGTGATCCGGAATTTGGTTCAAGCGGCGGTAAACAACCGCCCGGGGGGTATTCCAGGAGGCAAAAACAGCTTTGATCGCTTCCAAAAGCTGATCATGCGGATCTTGGGGGAATTTCCCGCTTCTTTCTTCTTCAATAATCTGTTTGTAGCTGGCAATCACCTTTTCCCAACCCTCAGCAGGCAACTGCTGATCACTTTGTGCTTTAAATTCCCGCTTACACTTTTCAAGCGCATTTTCAAAAAGGTTGTGTTCTATACCCAAAACCACGTCCCCATACATCTGCAGGAAGCGCCGGTAGCAGTCCAGGGCAAAAATTTTGTTACCGGTAGAAAGAGCTAAGGCCTCCACCGTATCTGCGGTTAAACCCAAATTTAAAATGGTATCCATCATACCGGGCATAGAAAAAAAAGCCCCCGAACGGATGGAAAGCAATAAAGGGTTTTCCGGATCACCGAGCACCTTACCAGTTTGTTTTTCAAGTTTCTCCAAAGCCTCAAAAACTGCGGCCTTTAGTTCTTCGGTCAGGGTTTCCCCCTGCCGGTAATAGTCATTACAAGCCTCTGTGGTTACGGTAAAACCAGGCGGTACCGGCATCCCCAGACGGGTCATTTCTGCTAAGTTGGCCCCTTTGCCCCCCAATAGCCTTTTCATTTCTTTATTTCCTTCTGCAAACATATAAACCTGCTTAACCTTGCTCAATTTCTTTTGCCTCCTTAACAACATTTAAAATTTTACTGGCTACTTCTTCTACTGCCTTGTTGGTAACATCAAAAATTCTACACTGCAAACGGCGCATAATCCGGCATGAATAATCCTGTTCATCCATAATCCTTTCCAGATCAGCATAATCAGCCTGGGCCTTTAACCCCAAGGTGTTCAACCTTTCCCGGCGGATTTCCCGCAAGATAAGGGGATCAATGGTTAGACCGATCACCTTACGAGAAGGAAGCAAAAAAAGGTCCGGCGGCGGTTCCACCTCTGGAACCAGGGGTAGGTTGGCTACCTGTAGTTGGCGGCCGGCCAGATACATACTTAAAGGGGTTTTAGAGGTACGGGACACACCGATGAGCACAACATCTGCCAACGCCAAACCACGGGGATCCTTACCGTCATCATGTTTAACTGCAAATTCGACCGCCTTCACCCGCCTGAAATAATCTTCATCCATACGACGAATCAAACCCGGTTCCAGCCGGGGATCTTTGGGCAAAATTTTTGAAAATGAATCCAACAGGGGCCCCATCAGGTCAACAACAGGCAGCTTATACTTTTGTGCCTCCTCCACAATAGCTTGCCTTAGCTGTGGCAAAACAAGTGTATAAGCAATCATGCCCTTTCTTTCGGCAACCTTCCTGACTACCTTCCGCAGACGCTTTAAACTGGTCATAAACGGTTCCCGCCGCAGTTCCACCTGGTGGGAGTTAAACTGGCTGGCCACAGCTCTGACCACAAATTCAGCTGTTTCCCCGGTAGAATCAGAAACAATGTAGACGAGTGGTTTGCCTTTTTCAGTCATTATGGGAGACACCTCCTTTACCTGCAATTTCTCTTTAATTCATATTCCATTTTTACCAAAAATATATTAAACTTCAAGCAGGAAAGGTTATTTTAGAAAGGTCTGCCAGTTGCAGGTAAAGATTTTTAATAGCCATTAAAAAGGCCAGCCTGTTATTACGTATTTTTTCATCTTTGTCCATAACCATTATTTTTTCAAAGAATGCATCCAAGGGTTTTTTCAAAGCAGCCAATGCCGTAAGCATTTCCTGCCAGTCATTTACAGCAGCACCGGCCGCAACCCTTTTTTGGGTGAGGCTATACTGCCGGTAAAGCTCTTTTTCACCCTTTTCTCGCAAAAGATCTGCTGCCAGTTCCACCCCGGGCCGGGCCTGCCGGGCCAGGTTGGCAACCCTTACATAGGCGGCTGCCGCCAGGGCCAAGTTTTCATTTTGACGGTTTTCCTGCAAAAATTCAACCCGCTGCCAAAGCAGCGCAATCCGTTCAGAGGGTATCTGCAAAACTGCCTCTATTAAATCATGTTCGGCGCCCTTTTCCTGAAAAAGATAGCGCAGCCTTTGCCAGGCAAATTCCTTAGTTTGTGTTAACAGCTTTTCCGGTGGCAGCTTCTGTAAACTTTCATTTTTTTCCTGTAAATGGCTGAAAGCATGTCCTAGCAGCTCCCCAAAACCCAGCGGCAGATCATGTTCCCATAATATTTGCAAAAGCCCCAAACACTGGCGCCGCAGCGCATAAGGATCCTGCGAACCAGTCGGGCGAATCCCTAAGGCAAAAAAAGCAGCCAAGTGATCGGCCTTGTCAGCCAGTGCCAATAAGATCCCCGGCTTGGTGCCGGGCAATCGATCACCGGCGAAGCGAGGCTGGTAGTGTTCCCCAATTGCTGTGGCCACCGCTTCACTTTCCCCGGCATGCAGCGCATATTCCCGGCCCATGTTCCCCTGCAGTTCCGGAAATTCCCCCACCATGCCCGTAGCCAAATCTGCTTTACAAAGATAAGCAGCCCGCAGAACCGCTTTTTTATCTGCAGCGCTAAGGTCCAGCCGTTCTGCCAAAAACTTGCAAACAGCTGCCAGCCGGCCTGTTTTTGCATAAAGAGAGCCCAGCTCCTCATGAAAAAGGATCCTTTTTAGTTTTTCCACTTTGCTTGCTAAAGAATCTTTAAGATCTTCTGTATAAAAAAAGCGTGCATCAGCCAGCCGGGCCTTTAAAACCCTTTCATTACCATTCCTGACGATTTTTTCAGGCGCAGCGCCGTTGTTGGAAACAACTATAAAAAAGGGACCGATCTGCCCCTGCAGATCTTCCACCGGAAAATAACGCTGGTGGTTCTGCATCGTCGTCACCAGCACTTCCCGCGGCAGCTGCAGGTATTCTTCTGGAAAAGAACAAAGCAGCACCGCCGGTTTTTCAACCAAGAAGGTGACCTCGGCCAACAAAGCCGGCTCGATCTGGGCCTGCAGCCCCTGTTTAGCGGCCGCCGCACGTACCTTTTCGCTGATGATTTGCCTTCTGCGTTCCGGATCAATGAGCACGCCGGCCTCTTCTACTGCAGAAAAATAATGTGCCGGGTCTGTAACTACCAGCGGCCCCGGGCTTAAAAAACGGTGCCCCTGCGTTTGGTTACCGGCTTTCAAACCGCCATAAACGAAAGGTATTGTTTCTTTTCCATATAAACAAAGAAACCAGCGTATAGGCCGTGGAAACCTGATTTTATTTTCGCCCCAAAACATATTTTTGGGAAAGGTAAGGCTTTTTATAAGGGCCGGCAAAACCTCTGTTAACACAATTGCTGTTTTTTTACCGGCAATTTTTTTTACAGCAAAAAGGTGTTCCCCCTTAGCCGTTTTTTCAATGTTCAGTGCCTCCACGCCTAAGCCCAACTTGCCGGCAAATCCCAAGGCAGCCCTTGTAGGATTTCCCTCTGCATCAAAGGCCACCTGCCGGGCCGGCCCCCTAATTTTTTCTTCTTTACCCTGTTGCTCCCCGGCTAAATCTTTAACCAACAAAATTAAACGGCGCGGGGTACCAAAGGTCAAAATATTATCATAAATAAGGCGGTGTTCCCGAAAAAGTTTGGCTGCTTTTTCCTGCAGCTGTTTTAAACCCCCGGGCATAAAACGTGCCGGGATCTCCTCAACACCAATTTCTAACAACAGATCATGCACCACCATTTATTCACCATCCATCATCAAATTATTCCCTTCAGCGGCCGGCTGTTTTCTTTAAGAAACCGCGCTGTTCCAGGTAGTAGCGACCGCACTGCCGGGCCAACTCCCTAATGCGGGCAATATAGCCGGTCCGCTCTGTAACACTGATCGCCCCCCGGGCATCGAGCAGGTTAAAAACATGGGAACACTTTAAAACATAATCATAAGCAGGCATAATTAACTTTTTTTCCAGTATCCGCGCTGCTTCTTTTTCATAGAGGGTAAACAGTTCCAGAAGCAGGGCTGTGTCTGCCTCATCAAAACTGTAAGCAGAGTGTTCTCGTTCAGCACTTTGAAATACGTCACCGTATTTAACCTGCGGCGTCCACTGTAGGTCATAAACATTATCACATTTTTGTATAAACATGGCAATACGTTCCAGGCCATATGTAAGCTCTACGGGAACAACATCCAAATCCAAACCTGCCACCTGCTGAAAATATGTAAACTGAGTAATTTCCATCCCATCCAGCCAGATTTCCCAACCCAGCCCCCAGGCGCCCAGGGTTGGAGATTCCCAATCATCCTCCACAAAACGGATGTCATGTTCGTTGCGTTTTATACCTAAATGAAAAAGACTTTCCAGATAAAGATCCTGGACATCCGCCGGCGCCGGTTTGAGAATAACCTGGTACTGCAAATGTTGATACAGGCGGTTGGGGTTTTCACCGTAACGCCCGTCCGCCGGGCGGCGTGAGGGCTCCAAATAAGCCACCTTCCAGGGTTCCGGCCCCAATGCCCGCAAAAAGGTGGCCGGGTTCATTGTCCCGGCGCCCTTTTCAATATCATAGGGCTGCCAGAGCAGGCATCCTTTCCCAACCCAATAGTCCTGCAAATTTAAAATCAGCTCTTGAAAAGTCATGCCAACACCTCCTTCAAAAATAAAAAAACCCTCCAATCATAGGGACGGGAAAATTCTTTCCCGCGGTTCCACCCTATTTCCCATGAAGGGCTCTCTTCCTCAGGGTATACGGTCCTTGGAAGGCCTTTCACCCGGCCGGCCCGACCGGTTTTCCAGCTGCCCCGGTTCTCTGCAAACGGACCGTTCCCGCCCGGCTACTCTTTCCAAACCTTTAATAGCTATGCTTTTACTTCTATCCTAAAATTAACAAAAAATCAAGGAGGTGTCAAGATGTAGAAAGGTTTTTGCCTGTTCCAGCACTAGACAGCTGCCGCCTAACGCCAAACCGCCTCCCCAACAACCCATGATGCCGGCCCCATAACCGCCTTCGGCCACCCCTGCACGGCACTGAACCTTCCCCGGCAACAGGCCAAGCAAGGGTTATCCAACCTGCCGGGGGGCAAGCGGCGAAAAACAGCTGTGCCCCGGACACCTGTCCTTATTTTATGATCTTATTTAACTTTTATCCCCCAAATAGTTGTTAATTCCGTCCAAAAAGGAAAGGCCCTGCAAAGAACCGGCAGCCGTCCAATACTGCAAAAACTGCCCGATGAACAGCCGCAGCTCTTTTTTTTGTTTATCCCCGGCCCTGATATTCCGAACCTTCGCCGGCCTTAAACCCAAAAGATGGTTGGCCAAAGCCAAGGTGCCTTTGTCGAGAGCATAAACCTCCCCCGCACGGGGACGGCACTGTTGGCAAAGAATGCCCCCGGCGCTGTTATTCCAAAAAAAGGGCCCCTCTGCAGCCCCGCAATAAAGACAGCCCTGCAGATGAGGACGGTATCCCAACAAGGCCAGCAACCTTAGTTCAAAAAAACGCGCCATAATTTCCCCGTCGACATTGTTGTTTTTGTCCAAGCAGGACCAACACCCCAAAAGAAGGTTAAAAACAGCCGGCAGGGGCTCTCCTTCCTCCAGCAGCTTTTCCACGAGCTCACAAAAATACATACCACAGGCATAAGCCCGG
>JAAYRR010000064.1 GCA_012518675.1 Bacillota bacterium | reverse complement strand
TCCCAGTTGACCTGGGCCTGCAGGGCTTCAAAAAGTGCCCGGAAGGGAACAAGCACCCGTCCTTTTTCCAGGGCCGGCTGCACGTCAAAAACTATTTGCAGCCCGTCCAGGAAAACCAAAACCCCCTTTTCTTTTTTATCAGTTACCGTTGTTGTGTTTTGTGTGTCCGTTTCCCCGGCATTATTTTCACCTTTGTTTTCACCGTCAGCCGTTTTGGCAGTAGTTTCTGCCGCGGGGTCTTCTGCCCGCGGGGTATCTTCCTTTTCTCCATCCTTTGCGGCGCCCGTCGCCCCGGCTGTTTCCGGTACAGCGGATTCATCTTTTAGGGGGTCGGCTGTGCCGGCAGTAAATACCGGGGCCGGCAAACCGGGTTCGTCCGGGCACCCTGTTTGTGCCCAGGCCGGAGCTGCAGCAAGGTTTAGGCCACAAAAAACAACGGCCCCCCAAAGACATACACCGGCCAGCAGCATTCCCGGCCGCCTTGTTCTTTTTGTTAAGCTGAATTCCATATTGTTCTCCTTTCCGGCTCATAGCCGCTTTTTTGCATATTGTTAACAGTCCTGTTACCGCCCTGTTCCAAAATCTGGAGTGCACTGCAGGCCAAGGAGGCGGCTGGCATTAACCGGCAACAAGGACAAAATCTTTTATCCCGTTGTAAGAGGCTGGCAGGCTGGTTGCAGGAACAAATTGCTGGCTTGAGCAAGTGCAACGGCTATAAAGCCTTCCGCTCCAATTTCCACCAAAGGTGAAAGGGTTCTTTCGCCCTGCCTGTGCTATGGCTAATAATAAATTGGCAGGGTAGCCAGGTATTGTCAGCCCCTGATTAATAGAACGGTAATGACCGGAAAAGGTTGCTCCGGCTGGACATTTTCCAGTGAAACAACCCTGGAACATTTATCCAAACCCGGGCGGGGTTCCTTGCGGACTGCAATTATTCTTCATAAGTAGCAAGGGTTTTATACTTTTTTCAAGAATGATCTTGTATTAACCATAAATATGCAGGTACATTTATAGCAATATTTTTATAATTTATATTTTTAGGGGTGGAGTATAGTTGCCGGAAAAAATTATCAAAAGAGATGGGCGTGTCGTTGCTTTTGATCAGGAAAGAATTATTAATGCCATTTTTAAAGCGGCCAAGGCGGTAGGCGGGGCTGATAGAAAAATTGCAGCCAGCCTATCCCAGGAAGTTTTA
This sequence comes from Bacillota bacterium, assembly GCA_012518675.1. Taxonomy (GTDB): domain Bacteria; phylum Bacillota; class Dethiobacteria; order DTU022; family UBA8154; genus JAAZMI01. The sequence continues at coordinate 5,916 of JAAYRR010000064.1, read as the reverse complement.
AATATTCTTCAGGAAAGGTTTCCAGACAGCTACCCCAGTGTCGAAGAAGTGCAGGACATTGTCGAAAAAGTGCTCATTGAAAACGGCCATGCCAAAACGGCCAAGGCGTACATTCTGTACCGCAAACAGCATGAAGACCTGCGCAATTTTCAGCACCTGCTCTTGAATACTGAAAAAATGTTTCAGGATTATTTAGGCGGGGAAGATTGGCGTATCCATGAAAACAGTAATATGAACTATTCACTGCAGGGTTTAAATAACCATATTATCTCTGTCGTTACCTCCAAATATTGGCTGGAAAAAATCTATCCACAGGAGATTAGCGCGGCACATCGCGAGGGTGACTTTCATATTCATGATTTAAGCCTGCTGGCGCCGTACTGTTGTGGTTGGGATTTGGCCGATCTGTTGGAAAACGGTTTTGCAGGGGTGGCCCAAAAGGTGGAAAGTGCCCCGCCCAGGCATTTGCGCACGGCTTTAGGGCAGATTGTGAACTTTTGCTATACCCTGCAGGGTGAATGTGCCGGGGCGCAGGCTCTGGCTAATTTTGATACTTTTTTGGCGCCTTTTATCCGTTATGATCGGTTGAATTATGCAGAGGTTAAACAGGCCATGCAGGAATTTATCTTTAACCTCAATGTTCCTACCCGGGTGGGTTTTCAGACACCCTTTGTGAATATCACCTTGGATGTGACCATATCTTCTGTTCTGGCGCATGATCCGGTGATTATCGGCGGGGAAAGGAAAAAAGAAACCTTTGGTGAATTTCAGCAGGAAGTGGACATGCTTAACCTGGCCTTTTGTGAAGTGATGATGGAGGGGGACGCCCGCGGCCGGATCTTCACCTTTCCCATCCCGACCTATAACCTTACAGAGGATTTTGATTGGGAAAGCCCGGTGGCAGAAAAGATTCTAAAGATGACGGCCCGCTATGGGATTCCCTATTTTGCCAATTTTATTAATTCCGATCTTTCCCCGGAAGACGTACGGAGCATGTGTTGCCGGTTACGGCTGGACAACCGCGAGCTGCGGCGCCGGGGCGGGGGCCTTTTCGGGGCCAACCCCCTTACCGGTTCGATCGGTGTTGTAACGATCAATATGGCCCGGCTTGGTTACCTTGCGGCGGGCAAGGAGGAATTTTTTAAACGGCTGCAAAGGCTGATGGAGCTGGCCCGCGACAGCTTGCTTATCAAACGGAATGTTTTGGAGAAGTTGACCAAACAGGGGCTGTACCCTTATTCACGCCATTACCTGCGCCTGGTTGAGGAGCGTTTTAGCAAATACTGGTACAATCATTTCAATACAATCGGCCTGGTCGGGATGAATGAAGCCTTGCAGAACTTTTTGGGCCGGGATATTTCTACAGTAGAGGGCCAGGAATTTGCCCTGCAGGTGCTTGACTTTATGCGTGATATACTGCTTAAGTTTCAGGAGGAAACCGGGCAGCTTTTCAACCTGGAGGCTACCCCTGCTGAAGGGACAGCGTACCGGCTGGCCCGGCTGGATCAGGAAAATATGCAGGGTATTTATGCTTCCGGGCAGGAGGCTCCGTACTATACAAATTCGACACAGCTCCCGGCAGGATATACCGATGATGTTTTTACAGCGCTCGACCTGCAGGAGGAACTGCAGGTGCGCTATACCGGGGGCACAGTTTTCCATGTTTACCTTGGGGAAAAGATTGAAGATCTGAATGCCTGCAGGAAGCTGCTGCAGCGCATCGTAGGGAACTATCGCCTGCCCTATGTGACGATTACCCCTACCTTTAGTATCTGCCCCGATCACGGCTACCTCACCGGGGAACAATATACCTGTGCTACCTGTGGCAAAGAAACCGAGGTTTGGAGCAGGGTCGTAGGTTTTTATAGGCCGGTGCAGAACTGGAACAAAGGTAAACAAAGTGAATTCGAGGAACGCAAGGTCTTTATGGCCCAGCAGTAATGCCAGTAGTCAGCAATGACAAAAATGTTATTTGCACTGGTTCAGCACAGATATACTGCGCAGTACAGCAGGCTCTTCCTGAATTTGATATCATTGCTAACGATTATCACTGCTGACAATGAGGTGAAGACTAGAATTCAAGGAGCGATTATGATGCGTATTGATGCCCATGTCCATCTTTTCCCACCAGAAATTGTGCCCGAAATCCAGAAATATACAGATAAAGACCCTTTTATGAAACTGATCTGTTCCAGCCCCAAACAAAAATATGCGTCCGTGGAAGATCTTTTGGCAGTTATGGAAAAAGATGGTGTTGACAAGGCGGCCATCTGCGGCTTTGCCTCGCGTGATGCCGGGCTTTGCCGGCTGATGAATGATTATGTTTTGGCAGCAGCCCGCCAACACCCCGGCCGCTTACTGGCCATGGCCTCTGTCAACCCCCTTGATCCGGGGATGGAGAAGGAGATCCAACGTTGTCATGAACAGGGTGCAGCCGGTGTGGGTGAACTTTTCCCCTGGGGCCAAATGTTCGGCCTGGAAGGGCCGGCAGCCGGCAAACTGGCCTCCCTTTGCCAGGAAAGAAACCTGCCTCTTTTGCTGCATATTAACGAAGATGTGGGTCACTATTATGCCGGCAAAGGGGATGTTTCAGTTAAAGAGGCGGCAGATTTTGCCGGCAAATACCCCGCCTTAGAAATTATCTATGCCCATTGGGGCGGCGGGCTGTTTTTCTATGAACTGATGCCTGAATTAAGGGAACAGCTGCAGAATGTGTACTACGATACCGCAGCCAGCCCCTTCCTGTATGATAAAAATATATACCGGGTAGCCAGGGAAATAGGTATTCTGCACAAAGTGCTATTGGGTACAGATTACCCCCTGATTGCACCCCGCCGCTACCTGCGGGAGCTGCATGCAGCGGGGCTCACCCCGGAGGAAAATGCTTTAATAGAGGGTGAAAATGCACACCGGTTGTTTTTTGGTCCTAAAACACAATAGTTAAACACAGCAGTTAAACAGCAGCTAAAATGAACTTTTATTATATTTTCCTGTTTGCCGGGTTAAAAATGTATTGTTCCAAAAGAGGTAACAGCAAGGGGTAGCCGGGGGCGGCTGTGGGGGGTTACAGTTGGCAGCAGTTATGCCGGCAGGTAACCAAATTATCTTTTAAATACCTCTTTCCGGTAAATAAAAGTGGCGCTGGGGGAAATAATAAGGACAAACACCCTACGGAAAGGATGATTTTCCCCATGCGTATTCTGATGTTAAGTTGGGAATTTCCCCCCTTAAATGTGGGCGGTTTGGCCCAGCATGTTTTTGAACTGTCCCGTTCTTTGGTGAAAGCAGACTGCCAAGTGACGGTCCTCACCTCCCAAAGTGACGATCTGCCTCCGCATGAAAACATGGAGGGGATAGAGGTGTGGCGGGTTAACCCCTACCACGGAGGCCGGGAAAGGGATTTTATTGACTGGACACAACGCCTGAATTTTGCCCTGCTGGCAAAAGGAGCGGCGCTTTCCAACAAGCAGGGAAAATATGATTTGGTGCACGCCCATGACTGGTTGGTTGCCTACGCCGGCAGCGGGTTGAAACATATCTATACCACGCCTTTGCTGGCCACTATCCATGCGACCGAATTTGGCCGCAATAACGGCTTGCATAACCCGGAACAGCGCAGCATCGGCGATCTGGAATGGTGGCTGACCTATGAAGCCTGGAAGGTAATCTGCTGCAGCAGGCACATGGAAGAAGAGCTGCAGCACGTTTTCCAGCTTCCTGCTGATAAAATTGAAATGATCCCCAACGGGATTAGGCCGGAAGCCTATGCAGTCACGGCCGGAGGCCCAACCCTGGAAAGCATGGGCCTGCAGCATGAAGATCAGATCATCTTTTACGTGGGACGCCTGGTCCGGGAAAAGGGCGTCCAGGTTGTCATTGAAGCTTTGCCTGCAATTTTGGGTCGTTTTCCCCAGGCAAAACTTGTCATCGCCGGCACAGGCCCCCATGCAGAACAGCTAAAAAACCGCACGCATGCACTGGGGCTGGAAGGGAAAATACATTTCCCGGGTTATATCAGTGATGAAATGCGCAACGAACTTTACAATGCCGCTGCTGTGGCTGTGTTCCCCAGCCTTTACGAACCCTTTGGCATTGTGGCCTTAGAAGCCATGGTTACCAACACACCTGTTTTGGTTTCGGCGGTGGGCGGCCTGGATGAAATTGTTGAACACGAAATTGACGGTTTAAAGGCTTACCCCGGTGATGCGCATTCTGTAGCTGAACAAATTTGCCGTTTACTGGCAGACAGGGAATGGGCGGAAGACTTGGCTGTCCGGGCCTACGCCAAAGCGCAGCGCACCTATTCCTGGGATAAAATTGCCCGGCGGACGGCTGAAATATATAAGGAGATCATTTTTTCGCCGGCAAACAAGCGCTGGCAGGAAGAAACAGCCGAATGTCCCCGGGAAGGTTTGGCGACCGGAACCAGAACTGCGACGGGGGCTGGAACCGTAAAAAAGCAGGAGGCACCCTCCCGGAGATGATGCGGGGCAGGGCAAGATCCTAAAGGCGGTGTCCGGAAGGGCTGCCCATACGCGCCGGGAGCGGTGTTAATTGACTTGGCCGGGGGGGTCTCCACCCGGCCCTTGATTTTTTGAACAGCCTTTAAACAGCCGTGACCACCGGCGGGATGTACCCTCTTGCCGGTAACTAAAAAAATGTAGCTTGTGGTTGGTGCAGCTTCCAACTGTGTAATAGTTATAGCAGCAAGGTTTTTTCTTGTTATTGGTAATAAGCGGCGGGTGTTGATACAGTGTTTTTTAAAAAAGGTGGTAAAGTTGCTGGGCTTATGGTAGTATAATATTGTATTAAACACAGCGCGGCTAGTTCCTTGCAGCATGTGCCCAAAGTGAATATGGTAACAGGTGCCTTGCAGGGCTTAAAGGGGAAACCGGTGTAAGTCCGGTGCGGTCCCGCCACTGTAAACAGGTAGCCTTTCTTAACAAGCCACTGACTGGTGTCCAGCCGGGAAGGCGAAGGAAGGCAATGACCTGTAAGCCAGGAGACCTGCCTGTAACCAAACACACAATCCCCTTCGCGGCTAAAGGGGGAGGTGTCGTGTGCTTACCACGCGGATCTTCCCCGTGGTATTTTTATTTGTCCAATTATTATTACAACTATTATTACAACCGGTGGCCAGGTAATAGTTATAATTTGGAAGGAAAGAGAGGGGAAAAAGATGAAAAAACTATTTGTTTGGGGTCTGCTTTTATTATTTTTTGTTCTGGCTGTCAGCGGCTGCGCCCCGCCTGCTGCAGAAAAAACAGGGGTTGACGGGCAGCCTGCGGGGGAACAACAGCCCGGAACAGGTTTTCCCCTGACGGTGGAAGATCATTTTGGGCGCCAGGTTGAAATTTTGCAAAAACCGGAAAGAATCGTTTCTTTGGCGCCGAGCAATACGGAGTTGTTGTTTGCCTTAGGCCTTGATGAACGCATTGTTGGTGTGACGGAATACTGTAATTTCCCACCGGAAGCTTTGGCTAAACCCAAAGCAGGCAGTTTTTCCGAACCCTACCTGGAACAGATCGTTACCCTGCAACCCGAACTGATCGTTGCCTCAGAACTGGCAATTACCGCTGAAAAGCTGCAGCAACTCGAAGAGTTACAGCTGCCGATTCTTGTTCTGCATCCTGCCGGTTTTGAAGAGGTTTGCCAAACCTTGGAAATGTTGGGCGCGGTTACGGGTGAGGAAGAAACAGCCCGGCAGCTTATAGCCGACATGCGGGTCCGGGTAGAAGCTGTGCAGGAAAAACTGCAGCAGCTACCCGACACCCGGGAAAAAGTCAGGGTTTATTACCAAGTATACCATGATCCGCTGATGACCGCCGGCGGCACCTCGATAATTAGTGAAATTATTGAAATGGCCGGTGGGAAAAATGTTTTTGCAGATGTGGGGGCTGCCTACCCCAAGATTAG
>JAAYRR010000010.1 GCA_012518675.1 Bacillota bacterium | reverse complement strand
GACCTGCCTTTCAACGCCCCCCCCCGCCGGCCCGGAGCCGTTGGTTTGCGCAGGTAACAGGCTATTGATATTATCCTTGCCGGTTGCTGAAACATTCCCCATGCCGGTTAAGGTAAACAAAGAAAACAGCATTACCGGCACAGCAACCCCGGCCAGCCATATCCAAAAGATTTTTTGCGCTGTACCCCAGCCCGGTTTTACCCGGGATCTGATCACATAAAGTAATTTTTTCCTGCCCATAAAACTATAATTTCCCTTGTACCAAGGTTTTATGTAAGTTTGCAGCCAATTACAAAAAGCCCTCCAAACGCCTGCAGGGCCCAAATTTCTTTTGTTCCAGATACCGGCCTATTGACAAATTTTATAAATCCAATTTAAGAAACATTTTTACAAGTTCCGGATCGAACTGGCTCCCGGCCCCCCGCAGCAATTCTTGCCGGGCTTCTTTTTTAGGCATAGCCTTTTTGTAAGGCCTTTCATGGGTCATAACATCATAGCTGTCAACAATAGCCACAATCCTGGCCAGCAAGGGAATTTCCTCCCCCTTTAAACCCAAGGGATAGCCCCTGCCATCCCACCTTTCGTGGTGGGTGAGTATAGCCGGCGCCAAATGAGCCAGTTCACTAGATTGGAACACAATGCGACACCCTTTTACGGCATGTCCTTTTATTATTTCCTTTTCTGCAGGTGTTAACCGGGTCGGCTTCAGCAATAAATGTTGGGGAATAGCAAGTTTGCCGATATCATGCAGGGTGACAGTCAAGATCAGGTCTTCCAGCTGCCTGTCTGCCAAGCCAAGGGCCATGCCAAACTGAACGGCTAAGCTCTGCATTCGCCAGGCGTGTTCTTCTGTTTCATAACTTTTTTTTCCCAAAAGATTTACAAGCGAGGCAATAGTGGCACTGCGCAGGTTTTTTGCCTCTATCAATTTGTTACGGTCCAACCTCGCTTCCGCATTTTTTATAACATCACCAATGTCCTGATCGTTTTTTTCCTTGGTTGCAACCCCCAGGGTTATAGTAATTTTTATAGGTACTGCAGCTATCAGTTCGCATTCCCTTTTTATTGCCCTTATAATCACCGGGGACAAACAAGAATCGGTTTCAGGAAAAGCAGCTGCAAATACATTGCCGGACCAGCGCGCCACAAGGCCCTCCCTCCAGCAATTTCTTTTAAAAATTTTAGCAACCGCGTCAATCACACTGTCACCTGCATTATAACCAAATATGCAGTTGATGAGCTTTAGGTCGTTGATGTTGCCCATCATAATACTTAAAGGAAAATATTTTGGCAGATCAAGCTGCTTTATTTTTTTCAAGAAATGAGACCGGTTGTAAAGCCCTGTCAGCTGATCATAGGCATGAATATCCGGATGTCCCCGTTCCTTAGCGTTAATAGTCATGCTGTATTCATCCCCCTAAGTTGGAAACAAAACTGATAGGCATTTAGATATTTTCTTCAAATATTTCTGCTTCTATATTTTCAATGTCAATAACCTTATAAAGATGAATCATTTTAAACATTTTTCTAATGTAGCTACTGGTAACGTTTATTATCCTTAATTTGCCGCCGCGTTCTTTCAGTCTTTTTTGAAAAAGCAACAGTTTACCCAGACCCGAACTGTCAATACCGGTCACCCGGCTGAAATCAAGGGTAATGTCTTTAATACCTTCTTCATAATAGGCCCTTAACTTTTCCCCAAAAAAATGGGCATTGGAAAGATCGATCCTGCCTGCAACCGCCAGCAAAACTGCGTCTTCGTTTTCCCCTTTTTTATCCCCCATACCTTTCACTCCCCAAACCCGCCAAAGGCAGCCTGCCTCCCCCAGGCTGCCCCTGGCGGTTTTTTTAATACTGTCCGTCATTTGTTTGCCCCCTGAACGACCTCTTGCTGTAAGGCATTTTTCTGCAAAGCATCCAGTTCGCTTAACGAATAGATCTTTAAAGGATCCAGCAATAAGACAATCCTTTCCCCTGTTTTACCCATTCCCTGCAGGTGTTCTGTTCTGATATCACTGGCAAATTCCCGATCAACAAACTGCAGGTCCTCAGTATGAAAATTCATAATATCTGAAACCCGATCTACAACCATACCCAAGGTTTTTTTCTCCACTTCAATAATAATAATTACAGTATATTCGTCATATTCCCCCGGGGAGAGGTTAAATTTACGGTGCATATCAAGCACCGGGATAACCTTGCCCCGAAAATTGATAACACCCTTGATTACCGGATTAGTGTTGAAAACCCTGGTCGGGGCCTTGTAGCGAATTATTTCCTGTACCAACATAATATCTATCCCATATTCTTCTGCCCCGATTTGAAAAGTAACAAACTGGTTTTCTGTAGAATGGCCGCCAATTCCCCGGTTTACGTTTAGAGCACTGCTGTAGCCTCTTTCTTGTAACAAGCCTTTCCCCCCCCTAAAATTTTTCAAAATCTTCGGCGTCAAATTCAAATTCAGGCACCTTTGTCACTGCCACAGCTTTTTGGGGCAGGAAGGCTTTTTTCGTCAGATCGTTTTTACCGTTGTCGGTTTGCCTTTTCATAACCGGTGTGCCGTTACCATTACCGTTAACCCGGCCATTACTGGTAGAAAGTTTGAAAAAGCCAACCTGTTCAGTAAGTTCCAGCGCTTCGCTGTGCATATTTTCACTGGAACTGGCAATTTCCTCTACCAAAGAAGCGTTCTGCTGGGTAACCTGGTTCAGTTCTTCTATGGCCTCGCGGATGTCCTTCACCCCGGCCGCCAACTGTTGCAATGCAGCAGCTATCTCCCCGACAACATCACTGGTTTTTTTGCCCCCAGTCATAATTTCCTGTAAAACATTCTCTGTTTCATTCATCAAAACATTGCCATTTTCCACCCGGGCAATGCTGTCTTTAATCCGTTTTTCAATTTCTTTGGCAGATTCTGCTGCGCGCCCGGCCAAGTTGCGCACCTCTGCGGCCACCACGGCAAAACCACGGCCCTGTTCACCAGCACGGGCCGCCTCTACCGCAGCGTTTAAGGCCAGCAAATTGGTTTGGAAGGCAATGTCGTTAACCGAACCGATAATTTCTGCAATTTCCTGGCTGCCGCTAGTAATTTCAACCATCGCCCCTTGCATATCTTTCACTGTTTTTTCCCCGCTCAGCACAGTTTGCATAGCCTCCTGGGAGAGATTGTCCGCCTCGGCGGCATTGACGGAAGCCGCCTCAATAGAGGAAGCAATTTCCTCCACCGTTGAAGCGATTTCCTCCAGGGATGAAGCCTGTTCCTGTGTACGCTGTGAAAGATCCTGATTACCGGCAGAAATTTCGTCAGAAGCATGGGAAACATTTTCTGCAACCGCCTGCACACGCTGCAACGTCTTGTGCAGCGCCTCTACAGTATTGTTAATATTTTGGGCCATTTGCCCTATTTCATCCCTGCCGGACACCGCTGCTTTGACAGTAAAATCACCTGCGGCCAGTTTCATGGTCAGTTCGCTGACTTTCTGCACCGGGTTAACAACAGTTAAGGCTACTACGAAAGCAACCGCGGCAATTATTATTGCAGAAACAGCGATGAGGGGGATCAACACATTGCGCAAGCGGGTTACACCGGCAAAAGCCTCTGCTTGATCAATTTTCACCACCAGGCCCATCGGTTGCCGGCCCATCTGCACCACTTCCAAACCCTCCAGCACCGGATCGCCCTGGTGATCACGGTATTCAGCGGCAGCATAAAAATCTGTATTGCCGGCCCGGATTTCCGGTGCCAACACCTCGACGGCACGTGTATTGATCGTCCGCTTCAAGGCAGCCCCCTGAGCAAACTCGCCCAGGCGGGCATTGCTAAACAAAAGCCCGTCCGCATTAACTAAAAAAGCGTCCGCAGTCTGGCCCAGTTCGCCCAAACTGCCATGCAAAATCTGGGCAATCCCCTGATCATCTACAACAATATTGAGGGTGCCCAAAATATTGCCGCTGCGCCCCCCGCTTAGTACAGGCGTGCCAACGGCCATCACATTGCAATTTGTAACATCAGAGAAAAAAAGTTGAGACCACTCTGTGCGGCCCTGCAGCGCATCCTGAATATAATTGCGGTTGGAAACATCATCCCCCATAAAACCCTGGTTTGTGCTATAGATTACAACCCCTTTTTGATAGGTCAAATAAAGCAAATCATAGCCTTTATCTTCAGCCAGGGCAGCCATCAGGGTGTCGATAATTTTTATACGTTCCCGCCAGGCCGGGTCGCCGGTATCATAGCCTGCCTCTGCCAAAAAGTTTAAACTCTGGTAGATGTCCCTTGTCGTAGCCATAACTTGGGCATCATAAAATATATCTTCAAAATAAGTATTCATCGCATCTTTGGAAATATCAGAGTACATTTCCAGTTGTTTGAATACTTCCTCCCGGATTTCGTTTTTAGCGTTGTTATAAGAAAGCAAGCCAATAACAACCAGGGGGATTAGCCCCACCAGTAGAAATAAGGCGATCAGCTTCGTCTTGAAGCCAATTTTTTTAAACATTTTTTAACCTCCCGGTTTGTTGGTTTTTAAAGAATATAATTTAATCCTATGTTTACTTCAAACCGCTGTCCATGGGGATGTTCCCCATAACCGTCCGGCTGGCCCCTCATTTTGCAATATACTGTACCCATTTTATACTTTATAGTTTTTTTACCCCAAGGAACCCCAAATTAAAAAACAACTAATTGTTGCATAAAGATTGCAAATTATGATCCCGGCAAAAGGGTTTTGTCTATATATGTCGAATTAGGAAAAATTAGCATGTGACATTCCGAAAGGGGCTGCCGATGTTTAGAAAAGGAAAACACCATTTTCTGCTGAAAAATCTGCCCGATGCCTTTGCTTACTTTCAAACACTGACAGACAGCAAAGAAAATCCTGTTGATTATATATTTCTGGAAGTCAATGCGGCTTTTGAAAAAATGGCGGGACTGCAAAAAAAACAGGTGTTGGGGAAAAAAATTTCAGAAATAGATCCTGAAACTATAAACTTTACCTTTAACCGGGAAAAGGTTTTTAGGCAAGTCGCTACCAGGCAGGGCAGTATCCGTTTTGAACATTATTACGAACCGGGAAAGCGCTGGTATGAAATAACCGCCTGCAGCGATGCACCCGGTAACTTCGCCATAATTTTCCGCGACGTCACAAAGAGCAAGCATTTCCAAGACAATTTAAAGGAAACGACACAGCGTCTGGAATATATTTTAAGGGCCACCCGGACAGGCATTGACATTATCGACAAAAACTATAGCCTGCAGTATGTGGACAGCCTTTGGCAGGGTATCTATGGCGCCTACAGGGGGCAAAAGTGTTACACGTATTTTAAAAACCGCCAATACCCTTGTGAAAACTGTGGAGTACCCCATGCCTTGAAAACAAAACAAGTTACCCTCTCCGAACAGATCCTGCCCAAGGAAAACAACCGCATCATTGAATGCCACATTGTACCTTTTCAGAACGAACGGGGCGAATGGCTTGCAGCCGGCTTTAAAACAGACATCACCAGGTTAAAACGGCTGGAGGAAAAGCTAAAATTTCAGCTCCAATTTGAAAAAATGGTCAGCAGCATTTCCAACCTGTTTGTAGATATAGAGGCAGAAAGAATAAACACCGCGATAAAACAATCGCTGCAGCAGGTAGGGGAATTTTTTAAACTGGATCGCAGCGCCATTTTTCAACTTTTTCCTGCTGAAAAAGTTATGGTTAACACCCATGAATGGTGCGCCCCGGGAATCAAACCGCTAACAGATACTTTTAAGCGTTTTTCTGCGGATAAACTGCCCTGGCTTTTCACGCAAACCCGGAAAAGGGGGCCCCTGCATATCCCCGATACAGGTAAAATTCCCCCGGAGGCTGCAGCTGAAAAAAAAGGATTTGCCCGTCAAGGGATCCGCTCCCTCCTGGCCCTGCCTTTTTCCATCAGAACCCATGGTTATACCCGCGGATTCCTGGCCATTGATGCCGTCCGGGAAAAGAAATCCTGGACAGAAGACCAAATACACCTCCTAAATATTGTAGCAGAGGTTATCGCCAACGCCTTTTCAAGACAGCAGCTGGAAAAAAAACGAGCCCTAACAGAAAAAGCACTGAAAGAAAGCGAGGAAAGCCTTTCCATAACCCTACATTCCATCGGTGATGCTGTTATTACCACCGATCTGTGCGGCAAAATAACCCGCATGAACCCCCAGGCCGAAAAACTTACGGGCTGGTCTTGGGCAGAAGCAGCCAGCCAAACACTGGAGAAGGTATTCCACATTATCAACACAAAATCCGGCAAACCTGCCTTTAACCCGGTGCAATACGTCCTTAGAACCGGCAAGGTAGTAAAATTATCCAACGACACGACCCTTATTGCGCGAAATGGCATCAGGCGCCAAATCAGCGACAGCGCCGCCCCCATTCGTAACAGCAAGGGGAAAATCGCCGGTGCGGTAATAGTTTTTTCAGATATTACAGAACAGTATGAAGCACGGGAAACATTGAAAAAAAGCGAGGCCCGGTATCGCACGATTGTAGAAAACATTAATGATGCACTTTTTATCCGCGATTTTAAGGGGGAGATCCTGGATCTTAACGAGGCAACGTGCAGGCTTTTGGGATACAAAAGGGAGGCACTTTTAGGCACCAACCTGGCCCTGCTCCGCAACCCAGAGGAACAAAAACGTACACCCCAACGTCTGAAACAACTTTTAAAGGATGGACAGCTCCTCTTTGAAGGAACGCTTATGCACAAAAACGGTACACCTGTACTGGTCGAAGTCAGTCAAAAAGTTGTTTCCCACGCCGGGGGGGGCCTGGTCCAAAGTTTCGTCAGGGATATTACAAAACGCAAACAAAATGAACAAAAAATTGTTGATTATACCTCTAAACTGGAAAAACTTTACCGAAAACTTGATGAAGAAATAAACAGGGCCAGGCAGGTCCACGAACGGACCCTGCCAAAAAAACTGCCCGCGGTAAGGGGGATTTCCTTGGCTGCCCATTACCAGCCTGCAGAAAGGTTGGGCGGTGATTTTTATGATGTTGTACAGCAGGGAAAAAAAATGGTTATCTACCTTTCCGATGTTACCGGCCATGGCGCTGACAGCGCCATGTTGAGTGTGTTTGTAAAACATACGATCAAGGGCTACCTTTCCTTTTCACCCGAAAAAAACGTTCGTCCAGAAAAAATACTGCGTCACCTTTCCAACCAATTTCATCAAAAAGATCTGCCCCCTGAATATTTTATCTGTATTTTTTTGGCCGTCCTGGATCTGGAAACGATGGAGCTTACCTATACTGCAGCCGGTTTTCAAGACACCCCCTTAGTCAGGCTGGGCAACGGTAAACGTTTACGGCTCGTCAGTAAGGGGTTGTTTCTATCACCTGCATTTTCTGACAAGCTGCTAAATTTACAGGAAAACTGCATCCGCCTTACCCCCGGCAGTACAATCTTTTTTAATACCGACGGCCTGACAGAACAGGGCGCCAAAAACACCTACTATGGTACACGGCTACCGGGGGTCTTCTACAAGAACAGCCATCTATCCCCCCCACTGCTGGCCCGGATAGTATGTGAGGATTTTCGGAAATTTAACAGGGGCTCGCTGCAGGGGAGCGACGATATCACCTTTTTAATTCTACAGATAGATCCCAACCCTAAAAAAGTGGAACACCTGCAGCTGGCCAGCAACTTTACAGAATTAAAACACCTGCGTAAAAAAATAACCGGCATTTTGGGGAACCACCGGGAAACAGATCTGTTTTGGGCTTGCCTGCATGAACTTACAGCCAATGCCATTGAACACGGCAATCTGCTGGATCAGAAAAAAAAAGTTTCTGTGGAAATTATAATTACAAAACAATTTATTCAAGGCAGCGTGGAAGACCAGGGTGCGGGTTTTAACTGGAGACAACAAGTTGATAAACCCCTTGATCTTGAAGGGGCAGCCGAACGTGGCCGGGGCATTGCCCTGGCCAGAATTTGCAGCGAGCTGCTTCTTTATAACGAAAAAGGCAACCGGGCCACCTTTATTCTAAAAGGCCTGCAGAAGGAGGAAAATAATCATGCAGATTGAACACTGTGGGCAATTTGTGAAAATCTTTCTCCCGAAAAGGATAGATCTGATCAATGTTCATAAATTTAAACGGTCCCTGCAAACGCTTTTCGAACAAGGTCAAGACTTCATTATGGTGGACTGCACCGCACTGACGATGATAGACAGTGCCGGGCTGGGCAGCCTGGTTATGTTCCAAAAAAAATTAAAAGATCGGGGGGGCAAGTTAAAAATAGTCAATGTAAGACACAGGTACATCCGACACCTGTTCGATATGATTGAACTTTCCAAAATAATATGCATTGCAGAAACCGACACATAAAAAGGGGGGCAGCTTTAAAAAGATTTTGCCGACCACCCCTTAACGAATGTTTACCTGCAAATGTACCTTTTCAAAATACCTGTTTATTTTTCTACCTGCAACACAACAAAGGTGATGTCATCATTGCCCAGCAAACGGCCGCCGTTAAATTCCCGAAAATCTTTGTTCACCGCTTGTACAATGTTTTCCGGAGGCAAATGGCTTTTATTAAAAAAAACCTCCGGCAGACGCGTACTGTAGTAGACACCGCCTGCTTCCTGCTCTGTTAAGCCGTCGGTATTAAAAAAAATTGTTGTGCCCGGTTCGAGGATTAGCTGTTTTGCTGTAAAGTTCATCAGTGCCCCGGGCACAGCATTGGAAATAGGCAGGCCCCTGCTGACCAACTGCAACCGCCTACCGCGGCCCATTTGCACCAGGGGGGAAGCTTGAAACCCCGCACCTGTATAACTCAGCTCCCTGGTTAACAGATCAAATACAACCAGGAAAATACAGATAAAATAATCCTCAGGGTAGTTACCCCGGCAATACTGGTGGTGTAGATGGCGTATTATTTTTTCCGGCTGGATTTCACCCGGCTTCAAATGAGCATAACTGTTAATCGCTTCCTTGACAAATGTGCTGAGTAACATGCCCTCCGGGCCGTGCCCGGAAACATCTGAAAGATAAAGAACAAGTTTATGCCCAACTTGAATAACATCATAGAAATCCCCGCCCAGGCGCCGGGCCGGCTGGTAGTGGGCAGCCAAGGAACAGCCCTTTATTTTAGGAAGTCCGGTTAAAAGGGTTTTTTTATGCATTTTTTTTACCTTTTCCATTTCCTCTTTCAACCGATAACAGAAATCCTCTAATTTTTGGGTATAATCTTTAATTTTTTGTTCTGCCTGCTTATATTTATTGATATCTATAATATAGTGAACATACAATTCTTCCGAAAGGGGTGCCCAGACGCCTTCGTACCATGTGCCGCGGTATTCGACTTCAAGATGCTGTATCCGGCCGCCGGCCCATAATTTTGGTGCTAGGCAAAAGGGACAACAGTCCCCCCGCCTGCCAACTATTGTATAACATTTTTGCCCCGGGGTGGCACCACGCTCCCGGGCAGCCCTATTGGAGGCAACGATTTCCCGGGAATACTTTTTTATAACCAAGGCCAGGCAACCGGGAACGTTGTCCAACAGCGCGGTTAATAAACAAGAGGGCTCTTCCCAGCGGTCCGTTAGTTGTTTGCGTCTGGAAATATCCCGGAAAACAGCAGCTAAACAACCTTGTTCATCTTTGCAGGTTGCCACTTCATACCAGCAATCCAGAGGTGCAGAATAGTGTTCCGACCTAAAAGGTTCACCCGGCTGTTTCAAACAAGCATATGTACCGAACCAGTCAAAACCAAAACGTGCCAGGCCTGCGGGCAATTCAGTAATGATGTTACCAATACCAATTTCGTCCTTCCTAATCCCGGCCATTTTTTCAAAGGACGGGCTCAAATCCAGAAAAACCAAACCCCGCGGTTGGCCTTTTCCATCCACCGGAACCCGGTAATAAACGAAAGCATCAACCAACTTTTCCAGCAACCGGCAACACCTGTAATTTTTCACAGCACACATGCCCCCAGTTGTTTCAAAAATCTACAATACCCATAACCCTGGCAAAATGTAAAAAGTCCTTTTCTTTACAGATATTTAATTTGCTTTTGAGGTTTTCCCGGTGCCTGTCTACAGTTTTGGGGCTGATTAACAGCGTTTGGGCAATTTCGCCCCGGCTTTTCCCTTCTGCCAAGAGCTGGACGACCTCCCTTTCCCGGGGCGTAAGCTTTTCAAGCAGCCGGGAAACTTCCGGGGAGGGATCCGTTTTTAAAAATTCCCTGACCAAGACCTGTGAAACCGTGGCACTGAGATATATTTCCCCTCTTTTTATAGCATCAAAAGCCAGCTTTAGCTCCTCAAAGGCGGCACTTTTCAGAACATAACCGTTGGCACCTGCTTTTAATGCCTGATAAACATATACATCTTCTACATACATAGAAAGGATAATTACCTTTATTTCCGGGAAACGCTCTTTAACCTGCCGGACGGCTTCCAGCCCATTCAGCCTGGGCATGGCTATGTCCATGATAATAACATCAGGGGCCATTTTTTCAGCCAGAAGCACCGCTTCCCTGCCATCGTCAGCCTCTCCAACTACCTTGGCGGTACCGCCACTTTCAATTAATGAACGTAAGCCTTGCCGGACAATAGCATGATCATCAGCTAAAAGAACGCGCAATTCCTTCATTGTACACCTCTTAAAACTAAACTTTTTTACACCCGTTCCAATCCCCCAACCGGACCCTTTCAAAACTGCCTGCCTGCATTTTTCTTGCAACTGAAAGGAACCGTAATCATAACGCGTGTACCCCCTTGGGGGGGGGTATCAATCTTAAAAACACCATTCAAAAGCCTGACCCTTTCCTGCATTCCGGTAATACCAATCCCTTGCGGAGGTAAACCTGAAACGTCTTTTTTAAAGCCCCTTCCGTTATCCTCCACACAGACCCGGATGCTGTCCGGTAAAAATTGAAATTCTATTATAACTTTTTCGGCCTGGGAATGGCGCGCTACGTTAGTCAGCGACTCCTGCACGCAACGAAATAACGCTGTTTCTATTTCGTTCGGAAACCTGGAGGTTTTGTTTTCGGCGATAATTTTTGTTTTAATACCGGTCCTGCGGCTAAAACCCTGTGCCATACTTTGTACGGCTGCTACAAGGCCCATATGATCCAAAGCCGGGGGCCGCAGTGATACAGCCTGCTTCCGTACACGCTCTAATGTTGCATCAACAAGCTTGACGCTTTCCGCCAGCCTTTCCTGAAAACCAAAGCCTTTTTTCCGCAGTTCTTCTTTAATAACCTGTAAGTCAATTTTTACGGCAGTCAAAGCCTGTCCCACTTCATCATGCAGTTCCCTGGACAGGCGTATTTTTTCTTTTTCCTGTGCTTTAAGGATCAGCGAAGAAAAAACCTGCAGTTGTTCATAACTGGATTTCAACTTCTCCTCTGCCTGCACACGTTCTGTTATGTCCCTGGCAATGCCTTCAATGATTTCCACCCTGTTTTTATTGTAAATAGGAACACAATGCAGTTCCACCCAGATAATCCGGCCGTCCTTGCGGACCAGTCTTAAGGTAAGCGGTTTGCTATAATCCGCCCTGCTGCTGATACTGCTTTTATATTTGTGGTAAGCTGCTGGATAGACCAATTTTTTATCAAAGTTTTTGTGCGCATAGTATTCCACGGGGGCATACCCACTGATAAAAACAGATGCCGGGCTGACATAGATAAATTTTCTTTCAGGAAATATTTGCATGCGGAATATTATGTCTTTGGCGTTTTCTGCCAAAAACCTAAACTGTTCTTCGCTCTTGCGGATACATTCCCTGTCCTGCAAATGCTTAAGCGCATAACCAAGGGTGCTGGAGATTGTTTCCAGGAAGGTTACCTCCTCAGCAGAAACCGCTTTTTTCCTGGAATCATAAAGATGGATCAGCCCCAAGACCTCCCCGGCCGTTTTTATCGGTACCATCACTACCGTTTCGTAACCAAATTCTTTACATTTTTCGCAGCAAGGCTTGCCGTCTAAAGCAGCAGAACCGGCGTTCATTTCATACCACCTGGAAATGTTTGTGCAAAAAAAACTGCCGGCCTGTACCAACTCCCTCCCAAACATACAGGGTAGGATTATATCCCGGGACAACGGCGTAAACAAACTGTGTTCCCCGCTAAAACGGCAACCCAACGCTGTGTTTTTTTCAAAATCGGTAATGTTTTCCGGTACTGCAAAAATATAATCCTCTGCTTCATTTAACCTGATTGCACCTGCCTGCACCCCGGTTGTTTCAATAATATTTAACAAAACCGTCTGCACGGCCCAGGGCAGGTTGTCTGTTTCCGCCAGGTTTGTAAGTATTTCCATTGCAGACCGTTGCAGCTTTTGCCGACGTTTTTCCCTTTTTAGGCTATGATCCCTGACAGCATCAAAACTTTCCAGCGCCTTTACCCCCCGCTATTCTTCAATGTTGATTACTTTGTGTAAATGGATTAAGGCAAACATTTTTTTAATATAGCCACTGGTAATATTCGTAATAATTAATTCGCCTTCATTTTCTTTAAATTTTTTTTGAAACATCAAAAGCTTGCCCAGGCAGGAACTGTCTATTGTTTTTGTTTCCCAAAAATCAATTTTCACTGTTTTGTAATTTTCACTGTGTAGATTATGCAGTACATTTTTTAATGCGACGGAATTTGCAATATTTACCTTTTCGCCAAGATAGACCGTAGCTACCTGGCCTGCCCCGCGTTTTACTTTCATGCTTGTACCCCCTCGCAAACAGCCCCTATAGTCTTTTTATATTATCCAGCCGGGTTTCCATTCAAAATGAGAACGCACAGTGCGGACCCGTGCCTGTTAATTTTCTCCATAAAACTTGTTTTTCCCTGCTTTTGAAACAGGTTCTTAGGTATATCCTGGCAATAAAACAATAAATGATGTGACAACTGCATTAACTACTTATGCCAGCGTATTGCACAAGAGGATGGAGATATTGCAAAAACAATGGGGGATGTGATGAGTGGAATTAAAATATAAAATGAGTGAAACGGAATATAAGGTAAAATGTTTAAAGTATTAACACACGAAATCACACGCAAAAGGGATTTTTATCTTCAATAAAAAAAGCTGTAAAGACTGTTTACACCGGGGTTAAAGGATGTATTGGTAATAAATGGACATCACACAAAATCACATGCGAGAAAAAGTGTTTTTCAAGGTTTGCAAAAAAAAGAAACCCCGTAAACACTGATGTCTACGAGGTTCACAGCTGGTACGCCTGGCAGGGATCGAACCTGCGACACCCGGATTAGGAATCCGGTGCTCTGTCCACTGAGCTACAG
>JAAYRR010000063.1 GCA_012518675.1 Bacillota bacterium | reverse complement strand
TTTGTGGTGGGAACGGCAGTCTGTTTGCTAATTGGGTTTACCATGCAGGAAACATTTTAGGAGGGGAAAAATATGAGCAGTACCGTCGATGCCCGGGGATTATCGTGTCCCCAGCCGGTTATAATGACCTTGAACGCTATGAAAAAGGTTAAAAAAGGCAGCATTGAAGTGGTGGTGGATACAGATACAGCCAAGGAAAACGTAAGCCGTGCCGCCAAATCCCAGGGCTGGGAAGTGGCCACTATTCAACCGGAGGACGAAGGCTACAGGCTGACCATTAAAAAGGAAGGCTGAAACATTTGCCAACAACTGCAGCCCGGAAAGGAACTGTATTTAATGGATTTTCACCAGCTAAGAATTTTTATAGAAGTGGCCCGGCAGAAGAATTTTTCCCGGGCAGCAGAAAAAATTTTCCTGACCCAGCCCACGGTCAGCGCCCACATTAAAGCTTTAGAAAATGAGGTGGGGACCCCCCTGCTGGATCGTAACCAGCGGGAGCTGCAGTTGACCGGCGCGGGGAAGGTTCTTTTCCAATATGCCCGGCAACTGTTGGGCATCAAAGAAAAGGCTCTTTTTGCCATCCAAAAAGAATACAGGATTATTAAGGGCCACCTGGAAATAGCGGCCAGCAGTGTGCCCGGTGCTTACATCCTCCCCGGGCTGATGCAGGGTTTTCTCGAAAAATATCCCGGGGTGACCTTTGCGGTCATGCTGCGCGACACCCGGCAGGTTTATGAAAGTATCAGTGATTATACCTATGATCTGGGATTTGTGGGGGAACCGGCCCGTCTTGAAGGGCTGGAACAGATTAAACTGCTCAAAGATGAACTGGTGCTGGTAGCTGCCCCGGGAACCTGCCTGCCGGGGGAAAAACCCCCGCAGCAAATAAACAGTAAAGCAGAGAATAAAAAACAGGGCATAATTTCTGAAGGCGGGGCTAGCAATTTTCCTGAAAATAAACAGGAACCTATTTTTCAGCTTTTTGCACTTGATTTAGAGTCCGGTTCAAACCGGGAAAAGTTCTTGAAAACGCCCTTCATTATGCGTGAACCGGGTTCAGCCACCCGGGATGTTTTTGAAAATGCCCTGCAAAAATTTTACGGCCAAAAAGAGGCAGCCTTGAATGTGGTTGCCTACCTGGAAAGCCAGGAGGCGATCAAGGAAGCCGTCAAAGCCGGGCTGGGGGTTACAGTTATCTCTTGCCGCGCTGTGAACGAAGAACTTGCCAATGGATTAATGAAAGGTTACCGGTTACCGGATCTGGGTTTAGAACGAAACTTCTACCTGATTTATCGCAAAAACCGCATTTTTTCACCCCTGAACCAGGCCTTCCTGGACCACTGTGTTAACCATTTTGCATCTGCTGATGAAAATGACGGGGCTTGTAGGCGGCCCTTGCCCCCCTAAGCCGGAACAACGTGAAAAACCGAAGCTATTGCCGCCCAGGCTTTTGAATCTGGGCTCCCGTATTGCTGTCAATGTAGTAATTATCCTGATATAAAAGTTCTGAAATGGGCAGTATTTCATAGCCCTGTTTTTTTACGTGGCTGATAATTTCCGGCAGGGCCTCTACTGTATAAAGGCCGTTATTGTGGAAAAGAACAATGGCGCCGGGGTGCAGGTTTTCAGTGACCCGTTTGACCATGGGTTCCTTGCCCAGTTCCTGCCAGTCCAAGGAGTCGATACTCCATTGGATGGTACGGTAGCCGGCTTTTTCTGCGGTAGTAATCACGTTGTTGTTATATTCGCCAAAAGGAGGGCGAAAAAGGTTGGGCTGCTTTGCGGTCAGTTCGAAGATCATTTTGCCGACCCTGTCCAGCTCTTCTTTGATTTGTTCTGCTGCCAAACTGTTCAGGTGTGGGTGGCTGAAGGTATGGTTGCCGATTTCGTGTCCTTCTTCAGCGATTTTTTGTACCATTTCCGGGTATTTTTCAACCCAGAAACCGGTTAGAAAAAAGGTTGTTTTTAGGTTGTGGTCCTTCAAAATTTTTAAAATTTCAGGCGTATAAGAAGCTCCCCAACAAGCATCAAACGAAATGGCTACTTTTTTTTCTGCCGTGTCAACATAATAAATAGGTACCAGTCTGGTTTGTCCCCCGGTAAGAGGAACGGTCGGGCTTTGCATAAAAAACAGCCAGGCTAAGACAGCTAAGGCTGGTACGGCCAACCAAAATATTTTTTTTAACCTTTTTTTGCTGACGAAAAAAAGTCCCCGCAATTTTTTCACATGATTACCCCCTTTAAAATTTTAAATAGCTCAGTTTAATGTAACAACCATTATCTGCAATTTGATGCCAGGCACTTTCAGTTTAAGGCCCTCCATGCAAAACCTGTAAAAATTTCAGGCATGGCAAAAGAAGGAACGGAATAAGATTACTGCTGTGGAAGCCCTATTTTTATTTTTATGCCCGGTTATTTACAGATATGAGATTCTTTTGATTGATTATAAAAAATAGCTAAACACCGATTACAGACGAACGGGCAGTTTTAGCAAAGAAAATAAAATTAAGGAAAAAAGTTGTCTTGATCCGTATATGTTTTGTGTTATAATAAATTCATAATGCTTGGGATAGGTTTAAAAAAGCCGTTTTAAATTATTAAACGCAGGAATCCAGAGTTTGGGAGACTTATTTGCCAGTTATTGTTTGTTTTTCCTGAATGATGGGCATTGCTCGAATAATCTTAATTTTGCAGGCGTAGCGTGCTGAACTTTTCTATCCTGAGTAAAGGCCATGCTGATTCATGGTTGTTTTCAAAAAGGGTAAAGGCGGTGAAAAGGTGCTGGAAATTCGTTTTCATGGCAGAGGAGGGCAGGGGGCTGTTACATCGGCGGAGCTTTTTGCCCAGGCGGCTATTATGGAAGGTAAGTATGCCCAGGCATTTCCCAGTTTTGGGCCTGAACGCCGGGGGGCGCCGGTTGTAGCTTTTTGCCGGATAGATGATCGGCCTATTTTTTTAAGGACGGAGATCAATGAACCGGATATCGTAATGGTGTTGGATCCTTCGCTTTTAAGTGTGGTGGATGTAACTGCCGGGCTAAAAGACGATGGGATTCTAATTATCAACTCCGAAAAAGAGCCGCATCATTTCATGTTGGAAAGACTGGAACAGGCGGCGACAATAAATGCTACCCAGATAGCCCTTGACATTTTAAAGCGGCCGATTACAAATACTGTTTTGTTGGGTGCACTGGCCAGGATATCAGCTGTTGTCAAAATGGAATCAATTATTGATGCAATTGAACAGCGGTTTGATGCCAAAAATGCTGCACGCAATGTGCAGGCATTACAAAAAGCTTTTGCTGAAACCCTGATTCTCAGTAAAAATGACTGCAAACCTGAAAGTTTAAACAGTTTTCAGAAATATATTGCTGCTGCTTCAACCACAAGGGAAGGTGCTCCCAAGGCGGATTCCGAATATTTATGGAATGAACTGCAGCCAGGTTGTGTGGTTACAGATGCCGGGAACGCCAAATCTTTCCGGACAGGTGATTGGCGGTCGTTTCTGCCGGTGTTAAACAAGGAACGCTGTATTCGGTGTGGGGTTTGTTGGGTTTTTTGTCCGGATATGGCCTACCGGCAGGATCAGGAAGGTTATTATCTAGTTGATCTGGACTACTGTAAGGGTTGCGGCATCTGCGCGCAGGAGTGCCCTGTGGGGGCGATCCAGATGGAAATGGAAAAGGAGGCGGATGCTGTATGAAAAAACGTGTAGGCATGGAAGTTTCTTTTGCTGCTGCGGAGGCAGTTAAATTATGCAATGTTGATGTTGTCGCCGCCTACCCGATTACCCCCCAAACACACATCGTGGAGCGGCTTTCAGAATATGTCGCCAACGGTGAACTCGATGCTGAATTTGTACCTGTGGAATCCGAACATTCTGCGTTGAGCTTGTGTGTTGGTAGTCAGGCGGCGGGTGCGCGTTCGTTTACCTGTACAAGTTCCCAGGGGTTGGCGCTGATGAATGAAATTGTTTATATTACTTCCTCTATGCGGCTGCCCATGGTGATGATGCTGGTAAACCGTTCCCTTTCCGGCCCGCTTTCTATTTGGAATGATCACAGTGATGTTATGTCCATCCGGGATTGCGGCTGGATTCAGCTTTTTGTCAAGAACAGCCAGGAAGTTTTTGATCATGCTTTTATAGCCTATAAAATTGCAGAAGACCACAATGTTCTGCTGCCGGTGATCATTAACTTTGACGGGTTTATCCTTTCCCATATGTTTGAATCTGTAGAGTTGATGGAACCTGATGTTGTGCAACAATACCTGCCTCCTTACGAACCAAAATATGCGCTGCATCCGGATCGGGCGCTGACCATGGGGACCTATGGCATGCCGGCTGTTTTTACAGAGGCTAAAAAAGCACAGGATGAAGCTTTGCTGGCGTCTTATCCTCATATTTTGGAGGCCTGGAAGGCATGGGGTGATTTAAGCGGTCGCCACTACCATCCGGTGGAAGAATTTCTGACCAAGGATGCAGAAACAATTTTTGTTACCTTGGGCAGTTTTGGCGAAACAGCAGGCGAAGCTGTTAAAGCCCTGCGGGAAAAGGGCCACAAGGCCGGGCTATTACACCTGCGTCTCTGGCGTCCGTTCCCCTTTGATGCCTTTTGCCAGGCTATTCAAGGCGCCCGTAATTTAATTGTGATTGACAGGGCTGTTTCTTTTGGGGGCCCCGGTGGGCCGGTGGCCAGCGAAATCCGGTCTGCTCTTTACAACAAGGAAAAAAGGCCCGGGGTTTACAGTATGATCGCCGGTTTGGGGGGCAGGGATGTTACCGTCCGAGATTATATGCAGATGTTTGAAAGTGTAACGGCAGGAAAAGCCTCTGCTTATGAAATATTTGGTGTTAGGGGTTAGTGCGGTTACGGTGTCTTGAGACCAAAGCTCAGGACGGGGAAAAGAAGTTTTGGTGTTGAGAAAGGGTGGAAAAGATGAATGATGCCAACGTTTATGCTGTAAAAACATTGACTAAAAAGGAGTACTTCGCTCCTGGCCATCGTTCCTGCCTGGGTTGTGGTGAGGCTCTTGCTGTACGCCTTGTGCACAAGGCTTTGGGGCGCAATGTGATTACCGCTTCGGCAACAGGGTGTATGGAAATTGTTTCCTCCCCATTTCCCTTAACCTCCTGGGAAATACCCTGGATTCACGTGGCCTTTGAAAACGCCGCAGCGGTCGCCGGCGGCATAGAAGCAGCACTCAAGGTTTTGCAGCGTAAAGGTAAAATTTCGGATAAAAAAGTATCTGTTGTAGCCATGGCAGGGGATGGCGGTACGGTAGATATTGGCCTGCAGGCTCTTTCAGGGGCTATGGAACGTGGCCATAAATTTTTGTACGTTTGTTATGACAACGAAGCCTATATGAATACGGGTGTGCAAAGATCTTCAGCAACGCCCTTTGGTGCCCACACGACAACCTCCCCGGCAGGGACGGTTGTACCCGGGCAGGTTACCTGGAAAAAAAATATGCCGGAGATTGCTGTGGCGCATAAAATTCCTTATGTGGCGACTGCAACGCCGAGCTATCCACTTGATCTTGTAAATAAGATCAAAAAAGGGATTGCGGCTGACGGCCCGGCCTATGTTCATATCCTGAGTGTTTGTCCGACAGGCTGGGGCATTGCCAGCGAAGAAACGATTAAATTTGGCCGTCTGGCTGTTCAGACCGGGTTTTTCCCACTTTACGAAGTGGAAAATGGAAAATATAAAATTACCGTAGACTTTGAAGAGCTGATGCCCCTGGAACAGTACCTGTTGCCCCAGCGGCGTTTTCGTCACCTTGCAGAGGATACTTTGGGTTATATCCGCGGGCGCGTTGCAGAACAGTGGG
Organism: Bacillota bacterium; assembly: GCA_012518675.1. Classification (GTDB taxonomy): domain Bacteria; phylum Bacillota; class Dethiobacteria; order DTU022; family UBA8154; genus JAAZMI01. The sequence goes on along the minus strand of JAAYRR010000063.1, from coordinate 13,536 downwards.
AAGAACTGCAAAAGCGCTCTGCCGAATAGTGTTGCTTTCAGGGCTTGGTTTGGCAGTTTGGTATCCGGGCCCTGCCAGCTTGCTTTAACCTGTTTTTATCTGTACCAGAAAGTGGGGAAGGGAAAATGGAAGTTAAGGAAATCGATCAGGTTATGGAAAAGTACGGTTCCGATCCTGCTGATATTTTGGGTATTTTAATGGATATCCAGGAAAAAGAACGTTATCTGCCCCGGGAGACTTTGGATTACCTGTCCAAAAAACTTGATCTGCCTATGACCAAGCTATACCGCATGGCCACCTTTTATGAGGCCTTAAGTTTAAAGCCGTTGGGCCGGCACCAGATTCATGTTTGTATGGGGACTGCTTGCCACGTGCGGGGCGCAGCGCGGATCTTGGATAAACTGGAAAGCCAACTTTCGATCAAAGCCGGTGAGGTAACCCCGGACTTGAATTTTGGACTGAAAACTGTTAACTGTGTGGGCGCTTGTGCCCTGGGGCCGGTGGTCCAGGTTGACGGGGAATATCATGGCAATATGTCAGCACTTAAAGTTGAACGTATGTTAAAAAAATATAGCGGTTCAGAAAATAAAGAGGCCGAATAATAATTTTGGTAGGTTTTTTGGAGACCGTGATTTTAAAGAGTGTAAAGGAAAGAGGTGGCCCTGTGTTCAGGTTAAATTCGGTAGGCGAACTGGAGAAACTGCGTGCAGAAATATCGGAAAAAAGAGATACCGGCAAGCCCTGCATTACTACCTGTTTGGGTACCGGCTGTCACGCCTATGCCAGTTATGACGTCTATGATGCGCTGGCAGAAGAGATTGACGCGCGTGGTCTTAAGGAAAAAATTGAGCTAAGGGGTACCGGTTGTCACGGCTTTTGCGAACAGGGGCCCATTGTGGTGATTTTCCCCAGCGAAATCTGCTATTGCCGTGTGCAGCCGGAAGATGCTGCAGATATTTTAGCAGCCTTAATGGAAGATAAGGTTGTCGATCGTTTGCTTTATGAAGATCCTGTTTCCGGCCAAAAATATGAACGGGAAGATGAAATTCCTTTCTATAAAAATCAAAACAGGCTGATTTTAGGCCAAAACAGGCTGATCGATCCCCAGAATATTGAGGATTATTTTGCGCAGGGGGGTTACAAGGCCCTGGCCAAGGCATTGACGGATATGACACCGGAGGATGTGCTGGCAGAGGTTAAAAAAGCCAACCTGCGTGGGCGCGGCGGCGGCGGATTTCCGGCGGGCGTTAAATGGGAAACCACCCGTCAGGCCCCGGAAAAAGAAAAATATGTAGTTGTCAACGCCGACGAAGGCGACCCCGGTGCCTATATGGACCGGAGCCTGCTGGAGGGCAACCCTCACCTTGTTTTGGAGGGTTTAATTTTAGGTGCTTATGCGATCGGTGCGGCAGAAGGTTTTGTTTACGTCCGCCAGGAATACCCCTTGGCGGTTGACAACCTGAGCCGTGCAGTAGAACAGGCGCAGGGATACGGGTTGCTGGGCGATAATATTTTAGGATCCGGTTTTAATTTCCGTGTCAGGATTAAGCGCGGTGCAGGGGCCTTCGTTTCCGGTGAGTCCAGCGCGCTGGTATCGGCAATTGAAGGCCAGGTTGGCGAGCCCCGGCCCAAGCATATCAACACAGCGATCAGCGGCCTGTGGGGTAAACCGACCAATCTAAACAACGTGGAGACTTGGGCCAACGTTCCTTTTATTATTGAACGTGGTGCGGATTGGTTTAACGGTATCGGCAATGAGGGTAACAAAGGAACAAAAATATTCTCTTTGGTGGGAAAGGTGAACAACACCGGCCTGGTAGAGGTTCCCATGGGCATTCCCCTGCGCAAAATTATCGAGGACATCGGCGGGGGTATCCCCCAGGGTAAGAAATTTAAAGCTGTGCAAACCGGGGGCCCTTCCGGGGGCTGCATTCCCGAACAGCACCTGGATACCCCGGTTGATTTTGACCGCCTGCAAGAGCTGGGGTCGATGATGGGCTCGGGCGGCATGATTGTGATGGATGAAAACAACTGCATGGTTGACGTAGCCAAGTATTTTATGAATTTCTTGAAAGATGAGTCTTGTGGAAAATGTACAAGTTGCCGGGAAGGCACAAAAAGAATGTATGAAATACTGGAGGCGATCACCAAAGGTGAAGGCCGTGCAGGGGATATTGAACTGCTGGAGGAATTGGCTTGGGTTACAGAAAAGACCTCTCTTTGCGCCCTTGGCCAAACGGCGGCCAACCCGGTTTTAAGCACCCTGCGTTATTTCCGCGAGGAATACGAGGCCCATATTAATGAAAAAAGGTGCCCGGCAAAAGTCTGCAAGGCGTTGATCCGTTATACGATAGATCCTGAAAAGTGTGACGGTTGCGGACGGTGCCAACGAAATTGCCCTGAGGAGGCGATCAGCGGGGAACTTAAGTCGCCGCTGGTAATTGACACCGATCGTTGTTCACGCTGTGGTATTTGCCTGGAGGTATGTCGCCGCGATGCAGTGGTAGTGGAATAACCGCTAAGCATAGAATAATCAATGATTAAAATAATCTAAAGGGTATGAGGGTAAAATGGTAAATATTACGATTGATGGTCAACAGTTTCAGGCTGCAGAAGGTCAAAATGTACTGCAGGCAGCATTGGATAACGGGATTGAAATCCCCCATCTTTGCTATCATGAAAATCTTTCTTCCTATGGCGGTTGCCGCCTTTGTCTGGTGGAAATAACAAGGGGGCAGCGGACAACTTTAACAACCTCCTGTACCTACCCCTGTCTGGAGGGTATCGTCGTCCGCACGGATACCCCCGAAGTTTTAAAGGCCAGGCGGCTGGTTATGGAGCTGCTTTTGCCGTTGGCGCCGGAAGCACCGCAAATACAGGCCCTGGCACGGGAGATGGGGATTAGTGAACAGCGCTTTACAGAGGAGGAAGCAGACAATTGCATCCGCTGTGGGCTCTGTACCCGGGCTTGTACCGAAATGGTTGGTGCCCAGGCGATTACTTTTTCCGGCAGGGGGTACCGGCGGGCAGTGGAATCCCCCTTCGGGGAAGAGGCTGTAGATTGTATCGGCTGTGGAACATGTGTTTATATTTGTCCGACCGGCTGCATTGAAATGCTGGATCGGGGTACTCAAAGGACACTTCCCAAATGGAAGAGAACCTTGGAACTGAAAAAATGTACGAAATGTGGCTGGCCCTATATCCCCTTTGCCCAGATCGAATTTGCCCGGCAAAGAGGGCAGGAGCCTCCCGCTGCGGACTGGTTTGATCTTTGCCCAAACTGCAGGTAGCTGTTTAACCACCTTCCCTGAATTAAGGAGTACCGCAGGTTGCAGGGAAGGTGGTTTTTATCTTGTAAATAAAAAATAGTAACAGGGGTCGTGCTGTGCGTAAAAAACGCAAAAGAGAACACCTCCAACTGATTTGCGATCTGGCTGACGGACCGGATACAAATGGGTTTGAGGATATACACTTTGTACCCAATTGCTTGCCCGGCATTAACCCGGATGAAATTGACACGGCGGTAGTTTTTTGCGGAAAAAGGCTGCAGGTACCGTTTTTAATCAATGCCATTACCGGCGGTATTCCGGAGGCGGTGGCTATGAACAGGGCCCTGGCCCGTGTGGCCCGCAGGCTGGGAATACCGCTGGCTGTAGGGTCCCAGGCGGCCGCCTTGCAGGATAAAAGCTGTCGCCCCAGCTATGCAGTTGTACGGGAGGAAAATCCGGCAGGGTTTATCTTGGCCAACCTTAGCTGTGCGGTTTCTGTGCAGGAAGCCCTGGAGGCAGTGGAAATGATTGAGGCTGATGCTTTGCAACTTCATCTTAATGCGGCCCAAGAAGCGATGATGCCCGGAGGCGAGGGGGATCTTTGTTTCCGTGATTACAGGCAGAAGATCAAACTCCTGGCCAAAACTTTGCCGGTGCCGGTTGTGGTCAAGGAAACAGGCTGTGGTATTGCCCGGGAACAGGCCCTGGAACTACTCGATACGGGTATTGCTGCTTTGGATGTCGGGGGCAAGGGGGGCGCCAATTTTATCCTGGTGGAAAGTTGTCGCAGCAAACAGGACTATGGGCAGCCTTTTTCCCGGTGGGGACTTTCTACTGCGGTAAGCCTGATCGAGGTGCTAAAAAGTGTCGGCACACAATTAGATGTTGTGGCGGCCGGCGGTATACGCAACGGGTTGGAGGCAGCCAAGGCGCTAAGTTTGGGGGCTAAATTAGTGGGGGTTGCCGCTCCCCTGGTTCGTAATTTTTACCGGCGGGGCGAACAGGCGGTAGAAAACTGTTTATTACAGTTCAGAAGGCAACTGCAGCAGACGATGCTGCTGCTTGGTGTTTGTAACTGGGCTGAATTGCAACAAAGGCCCCTGGTAATTTTAGGTGATACAGGCAAATGGCTGGAAAGAAGGGGGCTGGATCCTGGTTGTTTTGCCCGGCGGAAACCTTCTGCCTGAAACTGGGGGCAGCCTGTAATACAGGAGGTGCTGTGGCAAATTGGTTTTGCATGAAAAAACTCTAAACAGCAAAAAAATTTATGACGGGAAAATATTCCGGGTGCGCCGGGACAGGGTTCTTTTACCGGATGGCAGTGAAGGTTATCGTGAAATAGTTGAACACGGCGGCGCGGTGGCGATTGTCCCGCTGGTTGATGAACAGGTATACTTTGTGCGTCAATACCGCAAACCGGTGGAAAAAGTGCTTTTGGAGATTCCTGCCGGCAGGTTGGAACCAGGGGAAAGCCCCGCAGCATGTGCGCGGCGTGAGCTTACTGAAGAAATTGGCTTTTGGCCCCGCCGGCTACAGCAGCTGGCTTTTTTTTATTCTTCCCCCGGTTTTACAAATGAAATTATCCACCTTTACTTGGCACAGGAGCTGAAAGTTAAACAGGCTGTTAAAGACGAAGGCGAATTTTTGGATGTGGTAAAGATGCCCCTTGCGGAGGCGCTTAAAAAGGTTGCTTGCGGGGAAATTACAGATGGTAAGACCATGACCGGTTTGTTGTTGGTAGCCGGCCACCTGGCAGCGATTTCCCAATAAGGGGCAGTTTTGTGATCATATATAGAGGGGACACCAACTCTTAGCGGTTGTAGGACCTGCTCCGGCGGGCATTTTTCAATGACGCGGGCATCCCCGGATTTAGCCGTGGGGATTATGTCAAAATAGGCTTAAAACCAGGAAATTAACATTATAAGGAAGTGAGCAAATGAATGCTACCAGGCGGCGTGCCTGTTTGGACCAGATGACCCCGTACGTACCGGGAAAACCAATCGAAGCAGTTAAACGGGAATTGGGAATAAAGGATGTTATTAAAATGGCCTCCAATGAAAACCCTTTGGGGCCTTCCCCCCGGGTTTTAGAAGCTGTCAGGGAATTCTTGCCCTTGATAAATTTTTATCCTGATGCTGATTGCCACAGCTTAAAAGAGGATTTGGCAAAACACTTTGCTTTGGAAAGCAAAAATATAATTGTAGGTAACGGGGCGGATGAGCTTATTTTTTTTGTAGGGACCACCTATTTGGATCCCGGAGATGAAATGATTGTGGCCTGCCCCTCTTTTTCGGAGTATGAGTCTGCGGCGCAACAGATGAACGCTCTGCCAGTGCGCGTCCCTTGCCGGGACTTTGACTACGATCTGGAAGCTATGGCGGCTGCTGTGAACAAGAAAACGAAACTGATCGTGATCTGTAACCCCAACAACCCCACAGGCAAGATTGTAACCCATGGGGAGCTAGAGGCTTTTTTAAAGAAATTGCCCGCCGATGTGTTGGTAATTATTGATGAAGCTTATAAGGAATACGTTACGGATTCCTCCTACCCACGGAGCTTGGAATTTTTAAAAAACGGGCATAATGTCCTTATTTTGCGGACCTTTTCGAAGGGATACGGTTTGGCCGGCTTAAGGGTGGGGTACGGTTTGGCCCCGGCTGCTGTAATTGCCGATCTAAACATTGTCCGCCCACCTTTTAATGTTAACTCTGTGGCACAGGTTGCCGCCCGGGCTGCACTTGGTGATCAGGAGCACCTGCAGGCTGTTCAGGCCCTGAATAACCGCGGTAAGGAATTCCTGTCCAGGGAATTCGAGCGGTTGGGCCTCTTTTACTTGCCGACAGAAACAAACTTTTTCTTTGTAGAGGTGGGAGTTGATTCCCGGCAGTTATTTAAAAAGTTGCTGCAAAAAGGTGTTATTGTACGCAGCGGCAGTGCTTACGGCTTTCCATATTTTATCCGGGTTTCGATTGCAACAGAAGAACAAAATACCCGCTTCATTGAGGCCCTGGAAGGATCCTTAGAAGAACTGCGTTCTATTTGACAAAAATCTGCCCCAATTTTTCCTTGAAAACATGCAGGTTTTCTTCCAGTTCATGGGAGATCACTGCCAGAAAAAGGCTGGTAACCTTGTTTTGGGCTTCTGCTTCCAGTAAGATTTCTTCTGTAATCTCACTGCCTGCGTCAACCAGGGGCCGGCCTGCGCTGTCCCTGATGGTATAGTTTGCCTTTTTATGCAGGATATAATTTTTCATTTTTTCCCTTGATTCCCGGGCCAGTTCCCGGCCTTCGCTGGAAATTTCCTTTTCCAGGTGGTTCCATATTTCTCTGGCATTTTGAAGAAGGTCACGTACCTGGGGTATTTTTTCTGCGACCTGTTCTTCTTTTAGGGTTTCCCTTGCTGTTGTATCTACAGACCCTTGTTCTGCCCGTTCCGCCTCTGCTGTGTGTTCCTCTTTTAAAAATCGCTGGTAGTCAGGCACCGTTATGACATAGTCTTTACCTAAGTTGATGACACCTTCAATGGACAGGTATACGTTTTTATTTGTTTTTTCCCTGACCCGGGCATCAGTTAGCAACAGGCTTTCAATTTCACCAGTCTGCTCGGAAAAGGTAAAGTCTTGCACCTTGGCAACGTAATCACCGCCGCTGCTGATTACTGTGCTGCCTGCAAAAGAATAGTCCCGGGAGTCTTCTAGCCGGGTCTGGGTTTCTGTGTCCAATGTATCTTCTTTGTCCTTGATAATGAGAACATCTTTGCCTACATTGTAAATTTGTTCATAGGGTATCACCTGGGGCTTGCTGCCTCTTAAAAAACTTTTTTCTCCCACGGCCAGTCCTTCCACCTTTTTCCGGGCCGGGTTAATGATCAGGTCCTGGACTCTGCCTAATAAGGTACCATCTTCCAGGCTGACTACCGGGAAGCCTTTGATAACCTTTGCATGCATGAAAATGCCTCCTTTTTTTCCTATTCTTTATCTTTTATGAGTTCTTTATACCTGTTATACCGGTTATCACTCTAGTTTATATTCACAGTGTACCCTGTAAGGGTATCGAAAAAACAGGGCCAAGCCCCCTGGAACATATTTTAGGCTGCTTTCAGCCGTAAAGTTGCTTTTTAAAAGGGCAAAAGATATAATTAAGTTGCTAAAGACCGGGATTCAGCCTTAAAAGCTTGGGGAGGGAAAGTCAAAGCGTTTTTCTTTACTGTAAAACAATATTTCATCTGCAGGAGCCTATTTTGCTGCCTGCTACCGGCTTGGAGTGGAAATTATTGTTGACGATTAAAAGCAGCAGCGAGGAAATGACCAGAAAAATAGGCTGTTTGCTGGGAAAAATTGTCCCGCCGGGGACCGTGCTGGCCCTGAGCGGTGATCTAGGCGCGGGGAAAACGGTTTTAGCCCAGGGGGTTGGTTTGGGGCTGGGGGTGGCAGAAACGGTGAACAGCCCTTCTTATGTGCTGATGAATCTTTATCAGGGGCGTATGGAATTCTATCACTTTGATTTTTATCGCTTAGAAGAAGAGGAAGAACTCTTTGCATTGGGGTTGGAGGAATATTTTTATGGTGAGGGGGTTACGCTCATTGAGTGGGCCGATAAGTTTCCCGGGGTTTTACCGCCCGATCGGTTGGAAATAAAGATGCTCAAAGATGATACGGACCTGGAAAAAACCCGCCAGATATACTTCGTACCGCGGGGCAAACTTGATGTATTTTTCCTCAAGGAGTTGGGTAAAATTGCTTCTTCTTGCGCTTGATACGGCTACCAGGGTTTGCAGTGTAGCTTTGGGTGATGAGCGGACAATCCTGGCGGAATATTCCTTGAACAATAGAAGAACACACTCGCAAGACCTCCTGCCGCTGATCATTTCCCTTTTGGAAAGTTCCGGAATACATAAAAATCAACTGACGGGTCTGGCTGTAAATGTCGGCCCAGGATCATTTACCGGTATCCGGATAGGCCTGGCTACGGCAAAGGGCTTCTGCCAGGGACTGGATATCCCGGCCGTAGGGGTGATCGGCCTGGAAGCCTTGGCCGGGGCCGCTGCTTTTTGTCCGGCGTTGATCTGCCCGGTGTTGGATGCCCGCCGCAACCAACTGTACACAGCCCTTTACCGCGGCGGAAAGGATGAACTGCAGGTGCTGCATCCGGCTGCCGCGCTGACCCTGCCGGAACTGCTAACAGTACTAAACCGTTATGATGAGGATATTATATTTTTAGGGGACGCCCTCCTATCATTCAGCCTAAAATTAAGTTCAGCGCTGGGGAAAAGGTACCGGGAGCCGCCTGTTTCGTTGCAACAAAACCGGGCTGCACTGATCTTACAACGGGGCCTAGAAATCTGGGAGAAAAAGGGGGGGCTGCCTCCGGTTGCCCTGGAGCCTTTCTATCTCCGCCTGCCGGAGGCAGAAAGACGTTTACGTGCAAAGAGGCGGGGAGGCAAGTAAGGTGTTACTTGAAATTGCGCCGATGTCAGTAGATCATTTAAACGCTGTCTTGGAAATTGAAAAAGGATCTTTCCCTTTTCCTTGGCCGCAGGACTCTATTTATAAAGAAATAGTAAAGAACGACTATGCTTATTATTTTGTAGCGCGCTTAAAAGACGAAGATAAGGTCATCGGTTATGGGGGAATCTGGGTGCTTTTTGAAGAAGCCCATGTTACAACCTTGGCCGTGCACCCCCTGTACCGCCGGGCGGGGACCGGCAGCCTTTTGCTTTCCAATCTGTTGCAGGAGGCCCTCTCCAGGGGTGCTGAACAGGTTTTTTTAGAGGTAAGGGATTCCAACCGGGCTGCCCGTGCTCTATATGAAAGGTACGGTTTTAAAAAAATAGGCCGCCGAAAAAATTATTATTACCATGAAGATGCGCTGGTAATGGTTCATAAATTTTCAATTTAAACCAAGGAAGTGTTTTTTTATGGGTCAGCCGCTTTTAATCTTAGGGTTGGAAACCAGCTGTGATGATACAGCGGCAGCGGTGGTGCAAGAGGGCCGTACTGTTTTAAGCAGCATTGTTTCCTCACAGGATAGTTTTCACCTTCCTTTTGGCGGTGTTGTTCCAGAAATTGCCTCCCGTTGTCATCTGGAGGTGATCAATGCGGTGCTCGACGCGGCTTTAAAACAGGCGGGGGTGGCTTTTTCAGATTTGGGGGGGGTTGCTGTTTCTTATGGCCCCGGTCTGGTAGGTTCTTTGTTGGTTGGGGTATCCGTAGCCAAAAGCCTGGCTTATACCCTGGATCTGCCTTTGATTGCTGTTAACCACCTGGAGGGGCACATTTATGCCAATTTTTTAACAGGGGCGGCCATTACCTTTCCCTTACTTTCCCTAATTGTTTCCGGGGGCCATACCTCACTTCTATACATGGAGGATCATGGGCAGATCAAGGTTTTGGGTAAAACAAGGGACGATGCTGCCGGCGAGGTTTACGATAAGATTGCCCGGGAATTAGGTTTGGGTTTTCCAGGGGGGCCGGTGTTAGACAGGCTTGCCGGGCGGGGCGACGCCACTGCTTTTTCGTTCCCACGGGCCCTGATGGGTGAAAAAGGGAAATTGGATTTTAGTTTTAGCGGGGTAAAGACCGCTGTTTTAAACTGTATCCGCCGGGAAACAGAAAAAGGACGGCAGATAAACTTAGCCGATATTGCCGCATCTTTTCAGGAAGCCGTAGTGGAGGTCCTGGTGGGTAAAGCCCTGCTGGCTGTACGGCAAAAAAGAACCAAACAGTTTTTGTTGGCGGGCGGTGTTGCCGCCAACAGCCAATTAAGAAAAAGATTGGAACAGGTTTTGACTCGGGAAGGGGTGGAGTTGGTTCGCCCCCCTGTAGAATATTGCACTGACAACGGTGCCATGGTTGCAGCAGCCGGCTATTATTACCTACAGCGGGGCCGTCTGGCTGCGTGGAATCTTAATGCTGTCCCCAATTTAGGATTTGGGCCCCTTAAAAATAAATAAGGGGCATATTTTTTTAGAAAAGCGCCCTGTTAATAATATGTTGTTGTTCCCGGGCTGTTAAGGACAGCAATTATTATGTAAATATGTGTGGAAACTGTGGATAAAAGGGTGTTAATTACCCGGTAGCACCTTTTACCCCTGTGGATAACTCTGTGGATACTGTGAATTACTTGTGGAGAAAAAGGCCAAACCTATTAGGAATATGCAGCCTTTGCATAAATTAGACCTCTTTGTTAATTTTACATAATATATTTAACTAATTTTTACCCGTAGAAGCAGGGATGGATTTTTTTGAAGATGCGATCATAGATATTTAATGAACACTTTTAAATCCGCAGGAAACAGGGATGGAAAGAAGGGGTTTTATTTGCTGGAAGGTCTAAAAAAGGTACACTTTATTGGGATTGGCGGCTACGGTATGAGCGCCTTAGCTTTTATTTTGTTGCAGGCCGGCATTGAAGTGCAGGGTTCGGATATTCAGCGTTCCGGTATTACAACCCAATTGGAAAAAATGGGGGCGCAAGTTTTTTGGGGACACAAACCGGAACAGGTGGGGGATGCCCAGCTGGCCGTTTATTCCACGGCGATCAGGCCGGATAACCCTGAAATGGAGGCAGCCCGGCGCAAAGGCCTGCCCCTTTGGCACCGTTCAGAACTTTTGGGCGCCATTTTAAATGCCGGCTACGGTGTGGCTGTTGCCGGCACGCACGGTAAAACTACTACTACGGCCATGATTTCTTATATATTGGCCAAGGGGGGCTATGACCCCACAGCAGTAATTGGCGGAGAGGTGCCCTTTTTTCAGGGTAACGCCCGGCTGGGGAAAAGCAGGTACATTATTGCAGAGGCCTGTGAAAGCGATCATTCCTTTCTCCGTTATAAACCCCGCCTGGCACTGGTTACAAACATAGACGCCGATCATCTTGAACATTATAATGGCAGTTTTGAACAACTGGTAGAAACCTACCTTCAATTTATTGATAATGCAAGTGCTACAGGCAAGATCATTCTTTGCAGCGATGATCCTGTTTTGAGGGCTTTACTGCCGGGAAAAAGTTCTTCATTGATGTCATACGGGCTCCTGCCGGGTGCGGATATCCGGGGCGGGGACATAGAGCTGCGGGGGCTGGGTGCTAAGTTCAAGGTTTATTACCGGGAAAAACCCCTGGGGGCCATTACCCTCAGGGTGCCGGGCAGATACAATATTGCCAATGCTTTGGGTGCTCTCAGCGTAGCTCTCCACCTGGGCCTAGATTTTGCAACCATTCAGGAGGCCCTGGCAAATTTTGACGGTGTCAAGCGTCGCTTTGAGGTTGTAGGCGAAAAAGAAGGTATTTTGGTAGTAGATGATTATGCCCACCATCCCACCGAAATAAAAGTTGCGCTGGAGGCGGCCCGCCAAAGTGGCCGGCGGCTTGTCTGTGTTTTTCAGCCGCACCGCTATACTAGAACAAGTTTTTTATGGGATGATTTTAAAAAGGCTTTTGGCAAAGCCGATCTTCTTTTGCTGACCGATATTTACAGCGCAGGGGAAAAACCCCTTTTGCAGATAACCGCATCCCGGCTGGCCCGGGAGATTCGGCAGGGCGGGCATGGGGGTGTTCACTTTCTCAGGGACAAGGAACAGGTTATTACATTCCTGGCAGGGAATACCCGCAGTGGTGATCTGGTGCTTACCCTTGGTGCCGGCGACGTCTGGCAGATTGGCCGGGATTTTTTAAAGGATTCTTTCCCCCGCTCAGTTTATTCACCATAGATGCTGTTTATTTTATGAATTAAGCAAGGCCCCCCTTAAGGGCGATGGCAGGATATTCTATAATCAGGTTGGTCTGCAGGTCTTTCAGTAATCCCAGTATTTCAGCCCGGTTAACCAGGCTGACCGCGATGGTTTTTATACCATCACTGCTGATTTCAGCACGGCGGATGCCGGTGATTTCACCTAAATAGATCAGATCTTCGTTTTCCAACAAAATTAGCGTGCGTAAAAGTTTCCCCTTTTCTACTTTTGTAACAGTATGCACGACCGGGGTTGGTATTTCAGGGTTGCCCTGGTTGCCGGGCTGGAGCTGGTTCATAAAGAGTTCCAGCTCCTTCTGATTTTTTAGGCCAGAGCGGAGGTCAACCCAGGTTTGCTGGGCCAGGAAGGCCGGCAGGTGACGATGGTTTTTGGGGTTCGAACCGGGCAGTAAAACAGGGACAACAGGGTATCCTTCTTGTCGGAATTTTCGCTGCAATGCGGCGCGCATTTCAGCTACCTGTACCGGCCCGATACCTTTTGCGCCCACAAAGATACCGAAGGCTTTACTGGTTTCCAAGGTTTCCTCAATTTCTTTTAACCAGGGCTGACCGGGGGTCAGGTTCCATTTATCCAGAAACGGCTTCAGGCCACGCTGGATGAGCACCTTGGCAATTATCTTTACAGTAGTCAGATCTGACCGGTGGTAACTAAGAAAAATATCATAAATATCTGGCAATTTTGGTTCGCTCCTTTCCTTACAGATATTGTTGTAGAAGGACTTATTTTTTCTATAGTGTATGTCTTTCAGTAAAATAGGTGCATGTTTTGAGCTATGGTTATTTGCCCGGCAGGCTTCAATTTTTGTAATAAACACTTTAAAAGTAAAAAAAATTCCCACAGGAAGGAATATCCAATTTACTTGTCGAATCAGAATGTAATAGCTCAACAAAATGGTAAAATTGGCTAAACCAAATCAATGAACGGGGCAGGTTTTGTTTGATGAAACTTTCGCTGATGCGGTGGTTGTTGCAGGGGGTTCCGGAATGCCTGGCGATCGCCACTTTTAGCTGGATGCTGTTGGGGCGGCAGTTCAATGCCAGGAAAATATTATCGATCGGTTTACTGCAGGCCCTGGCGGCCTATTTCGTCAGGTTATTACCTGTTTCCTTTGGTATCCATACCCTTATACTTGTTTTTTCTTTGGCCGCCCTGCTGGTATATTTTTCATCCGGCTCCTACAGCAGGGTGCTGTCTGTTTCTTTAGTTACTTTCGTTGTTTTAGGCTTGCTGGAGCTGGTTATCTTTGCCCTTTCCAGCAGTCTGTTTAATTTAACGGCAGAGGCTATCCTGGCTGATCCACTTTTAAGTGTTTTGATGGGCCTTCCCGGGGTGGCGCTTTTATTTTTAGGGGCTTTTTTACTTGCCGGGTTAAAAAGAAAGATTAAAGGTATTTTTAAGGTCACCTGATGAAAAAGGTTTTTCTTTCAGCCGCAGATTTCCTGGGGAATAAGGCGGGTTTAACCGGTGAAGATTTGGAAGTGGTTGCTTACGGCCTGGAGGTGGCCTTTTCTAACCTT
>JAAYRR010000062.1 GCA_012518675.1 Bacillota bacterium | reverse complement strand
GTTATAGATTCTTCCAGGCAAACTACCACCGTATCAGCAAAAATATAAGTCCGGGCACTGATAGAATCAAGCCCTTCCACGTTGGTTGAAGGAGGAATATCCCTGTGTCGTAGCAATATTTCATAAACCACATTAAGATCGGTGTACCCCGGGTTAAAATCAAGCCGATCCTTATTAGTAAGCACGGTTTTATCCAATATCATCTGCTCAGATTTTAAGGCTTCACTGATCCAGCGAATGTTGGTATCACCAACCTTAAAAACTTTGAACCCGACATCCAAGCTTTCAATACCTTCCTTATCTTTATTTTCCTTTACTATTTTTTCCCCTGCCCTGCGGATGCGCTCTTTGCCGATTTCACTAATATTTTCAAAACCTGCCTTATAAGCCTCGCTTTTTTCATCACAAGGCTCAGGAAACTGCACCATGATAAATTTGCGGTTGCCGCCATCTTCGGCATTAAGCTGCATTACTGCATGGGCAGTGGTAGCCGAACCGGCGAAAAAATCAAGGACAATGCAGTTATCTACAACATTAGCCATTAAAATAAACCTTACCAATAATTCAACTGGCTTGGGGTAGTCAAAAACTTTTATCCCAAAAATATTTTTAACTAGATCGGTTCCAGTTCCTGTGCCTATATTGTCAATCCAGGTAGTAAATTTTTTAGTACTTTCTTCGCCCTCTAAAGGTTCATATATTTTTTCGTATGCAACCCATTCCTTGCCTTTCTTAACAAATTCAACACTTCCTGACTGTATTTCTTCACTCATTCTTTTTTTACCCCAACGCCAACAACCTTCTTCTGTATCAGAAAGCATTGGAAATAAATCGGTACCGTCGGGAGCAGAAATAGCATAAAACAGATTAGGTCTGTCACTTCTTTTGCTATTTGAACCCCACTTCCTTAATAGTTGCGTTTTATAATGTCTCTTTTTTATATCATCATATTTTGGATAAATATTACCTTTTTTTATTTCTTCTCCTGCATTAAATTTCACAATATTTTTAGCATAGCATAATATGTATTCATGAATTATAGCAAAATGCTTACTATCCTGCCTACCTCCCCGGCCTTTCCAGCTTAATTGTGAAAGAAAATTTTCCTCCCCAAACACCTCATCACAGATTTTTCTTAAATTGTCCACTTCATTGTCGTCAATACTGATAAAGATAACCCCGTCTTCTGCCAGCAAATCCTTGGCCATCCTTAGCCTTGGATACATCATAGATAACCACCTGGAATGGAATTTTCCACTGCTTTTCTGGTTTACAACAAGCCTTTCCCCGGTTTCGTCAATTTCCCCTTCAGCAAAACTATTTTCTTTTTCGCTGATAGCATACCTGTCCCTGAAAATAAAATCATTCCCGGTATTATAGGGTGGATCGATATAGATCATCTTTATTTTATTGTAGTAACTATTACGAAGTAATTTGAGGACCTCCAGGTTGTCCCCTTCAATATAAAGGTTTTCGGTTATGCCAGAATCTTTGCTTTCTTCCGGTATATATTTAAGTGTTTTTCCCACAACGTCAGCAAAGGCCAGCTGTCTTGCTTCTTCCTTCCCCGCCCAGCCCAGTTCATAGCGTTCAGACGGTTCGTCACTTACTGTTTCAAATATACCCATTTCCTTTTTCAAGGACTCAAAATCGACTTGTCCATCCCTGACTGCAGAAGGAAACAGTTTTGCCAATTTTTTTACATTATCATTAATGGGATCAAATATTTCCCTTTTTATTTTTGGAAATTCCATTGCCTTCACCCCTATTAGACAATATCCAGGTATTTGGTACATTGAGCGTAAAGCTGTTTTAATGCACCATTAATTCTTGCATTTTCTGCCACTGACCGGGCAGATTTTTGTTCTTTTTTTAATTGTGCAACCTGTTTAAGAGCACTATAAAATGCTAACATATTGAACCTATTATACCATACCCTGGAATCAAGCATGGCTCTCACCCCCGACCACAAGGAAAGGTTGGAAATAAGATAAGTTTTAATCATCATTTCAAGGTAAAAATCTAGTTTATTCCCTTTATTTTGGATGCCTTCAAAAATAACGTATTTCTCCATTAATTTATCTTTTTTGTGTTTGGCAAGTATAATTTCCCACACTTCGGAAATTAATTTTTCCCACACCCCCGAATGAAAACTATTGCATTTTAGAATGCTTTATTCTATAGCTTTGGCCGTTGTGCATGATTAGATGGCCATGATGCACAAGGCGGTCTAAAATAGCCGTTGTAAGCCTTTCATCATAAAATATGGTATTCCACTCATCAAAGGGCAGGTTGGTCGTGATGACGATGCTTTTCTTCTCATAACAGCTGGATACTGCCTCAAATAGAAGCTGTGTTCCAGTGCGCTCAAAGGGTATGTAGCCCCATTCATCGAGAATTAGCACATCAGCTTTTTCAAGCTGCCTCCAAAACGATGTTGGCCGTTTCTTCTCCTTATCCGCCTTAAGCTCATTAATTAGTCTGCTGGTTTTGCGGAAAACCACATTCATGCCAAGGTTGATGGCGTTCATGCCAAGGGCGGTAGCCAGGTGGGTTTTGCCGGTTCCCGGCCGGCCATACATAATTAAATTCTCCTTGGCTTTAAATGGCAGACAAGTCGAAAGGGATTCAATATTAAGGGCTGCCGGCAAAACAATTTCGTGAAAATCAAAGTCTTTGAAGAACTTAATAACCTCGACCCTAGCCGCTTTCGTTCGCCTGTTTATTCCCGCTAGCCGCCGCCTCTCCTCTAACCTGAACAGCAATTTGCACAGGAACTCCTCATGGCTATCCGCCACTATACTGTCATATTCAGCCAGTACCGGGCCAAGCCTCAAGTCCTTGCAAAGGCTTTCAATTTCATCCCTATACATGGCTTGCCACCTCCATGAGCTTACCATAATCGTTAAATGAAATTACGTAATCTTCTGTTTTGGGCAGTTCGTCCGGAACCCTGTTTTTAGGGGTTTTACCCGGCATATTCATTGTGAAATGGAAGGCGGATATCAGTGTATCGGCATCCTTAGCGCCAAGGCTTATGGCCTTCTCCATACCTGATAGTGACTTATGAATCCCCCATACTTCACTGGAGTTTGCAAGTTCTGTAAGTATGGCCTTCTTCCCCGGCAAATCCTGCTCGTTTAAAAACTCTCTCGTGTTTTTATCCAAATTCTCATAAAAGCCAGTGTACTTGAGAGCGGTAGGCCTCTTTGCCAGGACCCTTAGATACGGCGCCCAAAGCATGGACTCCTGACCTTTACCATAGAGCCTTGGGTGACAAGCTATTTCAGTGTGCTTTTCATCGTATACGGTGACACTATGGGCCTTTATCTTCAGCAGTACCCTACTGCCCGGCAAATCACCGGAAGTTGAATACTTGTTCTTATCAAGGGTTGCCATTCCCTGTATATTTGTTTTCGCCCATATATATTTGCAGCAGTCGAAGTCTTCTGGCGGCAGGGGTAGAAAGGCCTCTTTGTCCTCTTCAAAAAGATCCTTTACTTTTTCATTAAGCTTGTAATGATTACGATCCATATCCTCAATGCATTTTTCAAGGAGGACTTTGTTGTATTCTTGCAAATCATCAAATTCGGGAACGGGGACGAAATAATTCCGGCGACTGCATCCAACGTAGTTTTCCACTGAGCCTTTTTCCCTGCCGCTTGCCGGATTACAAAAGTTGCTTTCAAAGCCATAATGGCATTGTAAACGTCGAAAACCCTCTGTAACCTCCCTTTCCTCATAAGCTTTAATTGCCTTTACCGCTGTGGACATATTGTCAAATCTAATAACTCTGGGGCTGCCTCCTACAGCTTTAAAAATGTCTGTCAGGCCTTGCATCAGGCATTCCAGATTTTCCCCCTTGAATAGCTGGACAAGCTTGCCGTCTGAATGGGGAAAGGCGATACAAAGGTGATGCCCCTCATAGGTAATGCCTTTTTCGATAAATACCGTGGCGCCGAAGTCTACCTGGGCCTCGCCCGCCGGATGAAGGAGTGGTAAGGCGACTTCTTTGGCCTGTCCCATTTCTCTCCTTAAATCAGCTACTAATGTGCGAATTGTGCGCTCACTGACATCTATAGCTTTGTTCTCTTTACCTAATTCCCCGATCAGCCTGTTATACACATTATGGGCTGTGTGTCTTTGTTTTCTTGGGGCTGTTTCGTCATCAATCAGCCATTTTTTAACGGTTTCCCTGTATTTGTCTGTCTTTGATTTACGCCCCCTTTTCATTGGCTTTTCTGGAGAAAAGTTCTCCTTGTCGGAATATTTCTTGATGGTTTTGACATCATGGCCTGTTTCACGGGCAATTGCTCTTAAGCTTTTTCCATTTACTTTGTGCTCATATCTGATATGATATATATGCTCCATTGATAGCAACTCCTTTTAGTCCCCTTTCTGTTTTGTCACAAAAAGGGTATATGATTTTAGGGGATGTTTCAATGGAGTTTTTATTTCCACTGTGGGAATTCTTAGCTTCCGCTCTGTGG
>JAAYRR010000061.1 GCA_012518675.1 Bacillota bacterium | reverse complement strand
CGCGGTCAGCCCGTACACCTCCAGTGCAGCCAAGGCTTTTAAGTCAGCCTGGATACCGGCACCGGCCCCCGAATCGGAACCGGCGATGGTGAGAACACAGGGCGGTGTCTTTTGCCTTTGTGTCATAACCAAAAACAAAACACCCTTTCTGTCCCCGGTTCCACTTGAATTCACCGGGGGTACATAATAAAACCCTTTGTAACAACCTTAATCCATCCTGGAAAATAAATCAACTGTTGAAATCTGCACACACAGCAGCATTTTTTTAGGCTGAAAGCAGCAGAAACCCGGTATGTACCCGTTAAGATTTCAACAGCACCCGGCTGTGGACAGTTAGCCTGCCGGCAGGGTACCAACAAAAGCGTTTTGTTTTCCGCGGCAGTATTATATTGAAAAATTATTATAAATTGACCAGGTTATAAAGACCTTCCAAGGCCTCGACCACTGTGGGTAAAGGCACATCCAAGGCTACAAGGGAGGCATACACTGCGGCCGCCACCCACAACAAACTGAAAACCAAAAGTTCCCTGTACCTCTTTTTGCGGAACAGGACGGGCGCTTCTATAAAAAAAATAACAAGCATGATGACAGCTACCCAGGCCATTGCAGTTTCCCCTTTCAACCAAAACTACCAGCTGGGAGTCCGGTGGATATTAATCGGGTCGGCTACCAATCCAAAGCTCTTGATGGTTGCCTGGACTTCAACCTCTAATTCAACTTCAGGAAATATATTCGCCCACTTTCTTTCCAGGCGCTTCCAGTCCTGCGGCTTTGTTTGATACAAGGTATGACCAATGCCAAAAACATCTAAGTTCATTTCCCGGGCTTTTTGCCAGGCCAAACCAATTTGGTTCTGAATCACAGTAGCCATGCGGCGGTTTAAAGAATTTTTAAAGTCCCCGGCCAGGGGCAGTTTTTGGCCGGTAAAATCCTGCAACCTTCCTTTTGTATGGACGGTAAGGTGCACCCGGACCTGCTCGCCCTGCACCTCCGGCGTGAGTTTGACCGCAGCACCGAACACTTCTACAGTCAGATGCCGATCTTTCTCTCCCGGAGGGTTAAAAACCATAGTCAGGCGACGAATGTTGTTTGTTAACCACAGATAACCGGCAGTTTCCTTTTCATTAAAAAAACCGACTAACTTGTCACCACGAAAAAGTGCACCTCCGGACAGCTTTGCGGGGTTGGGTTCCCCTGTTTTGTCCCGGGTGTCCTTACCGCTTTCTGGACCGCCCTTTTCGTCTTTTTCCGCCTGCACCGCAATGCACGGCAATATCAGCTCCATCCCCGGCTTGGCAAGGCGGCTGAAAAGCCGGCGCAGCGACTCCACTTCGGGCACAAAAGCAGTTTCCATACGAATTGTCAGCAACTGCCGGATTAAAGCCGGGCCGCCAAGCTGTTCCAGGGGAAATTCGGTTTCAAGCAACTGCCGCACATCCCCCTGCACAACGAAGGGCCGGGCAATCAAGCGCGCCTGACGTTCACGATCGATATAATCAAGTATGGGCAGCAATCCCTCCCGCGCCATTTCCTCAGAAAACAACACCACTTCCAGATGACTCCAAAGCAATTTCCGGGAAGAAACCCGTTCTATATTTTTAAGGGCTTCATAGATCGTCTGGCCGCCGGCTTCCACTACCCAAAAAAGATTTTTCCCGCCGCCACCACCGCCGTTACCCCCCCCGCTTTCACCGGTGCCTATCCCCAACGAGTTGGCTACCTGGGCAATCACCTGCAGCCTGCCCGTTTGCGGTTCAAAATCAAAAGCTGCGGCCGTCACAACCCCTAAAAAGTCGGGTTCACGCCGATCCCAACAACCTGCCTGAAAAATTAACAGGTTTAGAAAGAAGCAAAAAAGCAAGAGCCCGGGTAGAAAGATATTTTTACGTACCATTTTCAGCTTATCGCCCCCGCCCTTTTTCTTTTGGAAAACCCGGGCCTTTTTTTCTTTTGAAAAAGTAAGCAATCCACAGGATGGCAACCGGGAATAAAAGGATGAAAAAGATAAAAGGGGCTATCACCTGCGGCTGAAAAAACAGGCGCAGCTCAAAAGAGTCGCTGTACCCCTGCAGGGCCAGCGTGCTGGTTATTACAGCCAAAGGCAGCAAAAGTGGACGGTAATTCTGCAGCCTGCAAAGCTGGGAAAGCCCCTTGGCAAGGGAATAAAGGTTGATCGCCAAGGTTATAAAAAGCCCCAGGCCCCAGGCAAAGATTGGGAAAACCTCCACCCTTTCCAAAAATTCACTGACACGGATTGCCCGGATCATTTTAAAAACAGGAAAAGCAGCATGGGCTCCTTCGTCAGCCCCCAAAAGGGAGACTACCACCACTGCTGCTAAAACCAAAATTAGGGAAGACCACAACAGGGAATACAAGGCTGCCCGCAAAGCTTTTTGCGGTTGGTTTACAGAGGGGATTAAAATGGTTAAATTGGCATACTGTGCAGTGATTACTGTGGGGGTCAGGGCTGCGTGCAACACAGGTTGCCAGCCGTGATAAAGGACCGGCCGCAGGTTGCTAAAATCAGCTTCAAGGACAGGGAAAAAAAGGGTAAAAAGAGTTGCCAGTGTAAAAACCGGGAAAATCAGATCACCCATTCTCCCCAAAGGCTCCAGACCGGCATAAACAACTGCCACGGCCAAGACAACCATACTGCCCAGGATGACGGCCAGCGGGGTTTCCGGCAAAAAAACTGTGCGCAGCACCTCGCCATAGGTCCGCAGATCGGTGAAACCCATCAAAAGAAATGCCCCTAAGTAAAAAAGGCTGAACAGCTTACCCAGCCACTTTCCCAACAGCGCTTCACTATACTGAATGATGCTTTGCTCAGGAAAATTTAACGCCAGCCGGCCCAGCAACCAGATAAAAACAACCCCTAAAAAAAAGGCTACAACGGCTGCCAGCCAAGCATCCTGCCGCGCCCGCCCTATAGTCAATACCGGCAGGGTGGATATTACAATCGTGGTCCGCATGATAAAAAAAACATTAAAAAGCTGCCTGTTTGCTATTTTTTCCTGAAACATAGCTTTCAGTTTTCTCCTTTTTGGGGGGGAGGTTGGGGTTTCTGTCCGGGACGCTGCCGCCTTGGTTCACGGTAGCCCAAAAGTTTGGGACGGTAAACCTGCTGCCACCGGAAAAGACTGATCAGGGCATCTTTCATATCTTCCCAGATAAAGGGGGCAAAAGGGGCCATATAAGGCTGGCCCAAAGAACGCAGGGTCACCAGGTGAATTAGAATAAGCAACAGCCCAAACTGGACACCCAGCAACCCAAAAGAAGCACCCAAGATGATTATGATAAAACGTAAAATACGCGCCGCCAGGCCTAAGGAAAACACCGGTGCAGTAAAGGAGGCAATAGCTGTAAAGGCGACAATAACCACTACCCCGGGGGATACAATTCCGGCCCGGATCGCCGCATCGCCCAAAACCAGGGCACCGACAATGCTGATCGCCGGCCCCACCAGCATGGGCAAACGAACACCGGCCTCCCTTAATATTTCGAAAACACCCTCCATAAAAAAGGTTTCGACCACCACTGGAAAGGGCACCCCCTCCCGGGCAGCTTGAATGCGCAACAACAGGGAAACAGGTAAAAGTTCGGGGTGAAAAGTTAAGATCGCCACATAAACCCCCGGCAGGAAAAGAGCAATGAAAAAGGAGACATAGCGTAAAAAGCGAATGAGGGAACCCAAGGGAAAAGGCTCAAAATAGTCATCCGGCGCCTGTAAAAAAAGGTTAAAGTCTGCCGGAACCACCAGCGCAAAAGATGACCCGTCAACAAAAACGGCCACCCGGCCCTCCAACAGGGCCCCGGCCACGCGATCAACCCTTTCAGTACTCAACACAGACGGAAAAAGGGAGTTGGGATTGTCCGTAATATATTCCTCCACATAGCCGCTGCCCAAAACCCCGTCAATATCGATGTTGTTTAAGCGCGCCCTTAACTCCCCCAGCACATCCTCCGCAACCAGCCCTTTTAGATAAGCAAAAGCCACCCCTGCTTTACCCAGGCTGCCGATCTCCAGGCTTTCGATCCAGAGGTTGGGGCTGCGAATACGCCGGCGGATGAGGGCCGTGTTGGTACGAATATCCTCAATAAAACCTTCGCGGATACCCCGGATGGCCGGCTCGGAAGCCGGTTCTGTAATTGTGCGGGTTTTCCAGCCCTGTGTTTCCAAGATAAGGGCCTGGGCGGTACCGTCAAAAAGCAGGGCCGCCCGGCCCATGGAGACCCCGTAGTAGAGTTCTTTCATATCCCCGGCAACCTGGCTTTCGCTGATGTTAAGCAGCCTTTGGCGGATCGTTTCCAGAATATCTTTTTTTTGTACATCCTTTATGCCTGTTAAAAAAATATCAATTTTAACAGCCCTTAGCAGCCCTTCCAGCAAGGCAGCATCAACCAGGCCGTCAATATATAAAAGGGCAGCCGGGACCTTTTCCGGGCCGGACAGGAACCGCTTAATATTAATGTCGTAGCTGGCGCCGGTAACCTGTTGGAACAGCTTTAGGTTGGCCTCCAGCCGGGTTGACAAAGGCAGGTCCTGAAAAACCGCCTCCCGCTGGCCAAGATCCAGCCCATCATGCAGTACAGGCGGTCCTTTGGCATTCTGGCCTACGACTTTTGAAAAAATATTTTTTCCCTGGCGCAGCAACAAACTGGCCAATTTTTGCAAAATACCCTGTTTTACCCCCATGGAGATAGTACTTGCCAGTTAAAAAATACTTATACCTTTTTTGCGGTGCAAATATGAAATAAAAAAGAGGTGGAGTTAAAATCCACCTCAATACTCAGGAAACAGTAACCCATAAAATACTTACCAAAGAATATGTTTTCATCAGCAGATTATTCATGGGAAAGACGAGATCTGTTTTAGGAAATACTTTTAGGGGTATTTGCAGTAGGGCAGCTAGGCATACAATGCCCTTGCAGATAAAAATTTTTTTAAACCTTCAGTGGGCGCCCCAAGGCTTGAGGCTCGCGGTATGCCCCTGCAGTTAATAAACGGTAATTAAATCTTTCATCCCTTCCAGGGTCTTTTCACCGATGCCGTTAACGTTAATCAGGTCCTCCGGACTTTTAAAGGGCCCGTTTTCCTGGCGGTAGCTGATAATATTTTGTGCTTTGACGTTGCCAATACCCGGCAATGTTTCCAGTTGTGCCTGATCTGCGGTATTGATGTTGACCTTGGCTGGGGCAAGGTTGCCAACTGTGGAAGCCCCCCCGGTTGAGGCAAGAGAATCGCGATCCCCACAGCGGGGAATAAACACCGGTTGCCCGTCATAAAGAGGCTGGGCCAGGTTAACACCTTCCAAGTCGGCATCTTCAGCCTGCCCCCCTGCCTTTTCCACAACATGAAAAACCCGGGATCCTTCTGTTAAGGTATAAACACCCGGGTTGTTTACTGCACCGGTAATATGCACAACAATCAACTTTTCTTCTTCCGGGGGAGGAAAACCTCCACCATTTTCCCACACATTGTTCCCGCTGCCTACAAACGTTCCTTCCTGGCCCGCCCCCTGGGCCCTACCAGCGCTTTGCGACACAAAGGTATCCTTTTCCGGTATGGCAAGGCGGAAAACAAGCCCAACGGCCAGTAAGACCCCCAGTAAAACAACCAGCTTTTTTTCCTTGGGTGTTAATTTAAACAAGACCCATTACCATCCTTTGATCATTGCACTTACCCATAATTTCGACAAAAATATATAAATTTCCTTCTTTTTTTAGGTAAAATTGCTATGAAAAAGGAGGGTTTACCGTCCACCTACAAAAAAATCCCCATTACCTGTAAACCCGCCGGGCAAGAAATAAAAATCAATTATTTTGCAGGACTGCTGCTATTGCTATTGGTGCTGTGCTCTTTAAGCAAACATTGCAGGGGCAAACCGTTTAGCGTACAACAAAGTTAACTAACTTCCCGGGAACCACAATCGTTTTTATTTCTTCTTTATCCTGCAGATAAGGCTTGATTTTTTCCTGCCGGCGGGCTGCTGTAAGCAGTTCCTCCCGGGGGGAATCAACCGGAAGCAACATCCGGTCACGCACCCGGCCGTTGACCTGAATCACAATTTCAGCCTCTTCCACCTGCAGATATTGCGGGTTGTAAACAGGCCATGGCTGCCGGTGGACACTGCCTTCAAAACCACACCTGTGCCAGAGTTCTGCCGTAATATGGGGGGCAAAGGGGGCCAGCAACAAAACAATGTTCTTTAACGTCTGACGCAGCAAAGGCACATTACGTTCCGGTTTACCGTCCAGGGTATTAAAATACCCATAAACAGCATTGACCAGTTCCATAATAGCGCTGATGGCCGTATTAAAATTAAAGCGTTCTTCAATATCCACCGTTACTTTTTTAATGGCAAAATGCAGCGCCCTTTGCAAGGTTTCTGCCTCCGGACACAGGGCAGGCGTTTCCTGAGACGTTGCAGTAGTTTTGGCCTCGCTGGCAAAGATATCCATATTTTGCTGGAATAGACGCCAGACACGGCGCAGGAAGCGGTAACAGCCCTCCACGCCCTGTTCGTTCCAGTCTAAGTCCCTTTCCGGGGGAGCGGCAAAAAGGATAAACAATCTACCTGTATCGGCACCGTAACGTTCAATAATTTCATCGGGAGAAACAACATTGCCCAAGGATTTGGACATTTTAGCGCCGTCTTTATAGACCATTCCCTGGGCCAAAAGACGCTGGAAAGGTTCCTCTATGGCAACCAAACCCTGATCAAAAAGGAATTTGGTGAAAAAACGGGAGTAAAGCAGGTGCAGCACCGCATGTTCTATCCCCCCGATATATTGGTCTACCGGCAGCCAGTAGTCAACCTCTTCCTTGCTGAAGGGAGCTTTTTCATGGTGTGGATCTGCATAACGCAAATAATACCAGGAAGAACAAAAGAAGGTATCCATGGTATCTGTCTCCCGGCGGGCTGTGCCCCCACACTGCGGGCAGCGGGCCTGCACAAAGTCTTCACTTTCCGGCAGGGGTGACTGTTTGGCAGCTGCCAAGTCGATGCCTGTGGGTAGCAGGACGGGAAGATCTTTTTCCGGAACGGCAACCGGCCCGCACTGCGGACAGTAGACGATCGGAATGGGAGTTCCCCAGTAGCGCTGGCGGGAAATAAGCCAGTCCCGCAGGCGGTACCTCACCCTGAAACCGCCGCAGTCATGCCGGATCAGCCATTCTGTAATGGCCTTTTGGGCTTCCGTATTGGGCATCCCGTTAAATTCCCCGGAGTTCACCAGGGTGCCGGTTCCTTCATAAGCTTCCTCCAAGGGGGCGGCGGTAAGATCCTTTGCCGGCGGGTTAACCACTACCCGCACCGGCAGGCCGTACGCGTCGGCAAAAAGGAAGTCCCGTTGGTCATGGGCCGGAACCCCCATCACAGCCCCGGTCCCATAGCTCATCAGCACATAATTACCCACTAGGATGGGTATTTTCTCCCCATTAATGGGGTTGACAGCATGGGCACCGGTGAAAAGGCCTATTTTTTCAGTTTCAGCAGAGGTCCTTTCCATTTCGCTTTCCCGGCGGCTTTGCTGCACAAAATCCCTGATCTCCTTTTCACGGGAACTCCCGGCGATCAGTTTGGACAGCAAAGGATGTTCCGGCGCCAAAACCATGTAGGTTACACCAAAAAGGGTGTCCGGCCTGGTTGTGAATACCTTTAGGCGATCACCTGTTTCCGCAACGGTAAAAACAATATCCGTTCCCTGGCTGCGGCCTATCCAGTTTTCCTGCATAACCTTAACCTTTTCCGGCCATCCTTTAAGCTGTGACAGATCCTGCAGCAGCCGTTCCGCATAGGCAGTGATCTTTAAAAACCACTGTTCCAGTTCTTTAGGTGACACCTCGCTGCCGCAGCGCCAGCACCCCCCGTCGACAACTTGTTCATTGGCCAGCACAGTCTGGCAGGAAGGACACCAGTTGACCGGCGACTTCTTTTTATAAGCCAAACCATTTTTATAAAACAGCAGGAAAAGCCACTGGTTCCAGCGGTAATAATCCGGGGAACAAGTGGTAACCTCCCGCGCCCAGTCATAGCTGAGCCCCAGCGCATTCAACTGCGCCTTCATCACAGCCACATTGGACGCCGTCCACTCTCCCGGATCGGCGCCGTGTTTTTTGGCGGCGTTTTCCGCCGGCAGGCCAAAGGCATCCCAGCCCATGGGGTGAATAACATTTAAACCCCGCATCCGCAAAAAACGGGCCAAAACATCCCCGATTGAATAGACCCGCATGTGCCCCATATGCAGTTTTCCTGAAGGATAAGGAAACATCTCCAAAACATAGTACTTTTTTTGTGCCGGGTTTCTTACAGCCCTGTAATAGTTGTTTTGCTGCCAATGAGCCTGCCACTTGGGTTCCAGCTCCCTGGCATTATAACCCTCCATCGCGATACCCCCTACAATCTGATTTCATCTATTACAAACCCCAAGGTAGATTCCCCACTGTTTGCTCACCTTTTTGACGCATCGGCATACAGCCCCGGGGAAGCAGGCCCAGTTTCCCCAGCCCTTGAACAGCCCCCCTGAACAGTTCTGCAAAAGTACAGATCAATACATACCGCCCGGCCCGGGTGCCAAACGCTGTTTTCTTTTACATGCAGCCTTTCCTTTTATGCTGGCGTCAAATTCCTTTGTTTTTTGGCCAAATTCATTATAACATATTTTGTTGGCTGTCAACACCGCAGCCCACCGGCAGGCCGGCCAGTGTTCCATATTTTTAACTGTCTGTAGCAGCCGGTGCCTCAGGCGTCTGTTCCTTCCCCCGCCAGATCTTTTCTTAAAGCAACAGTTCCCCCCAGATAAACGTGGTTGATCTCCCCCGGCTCTTTTTCTGTGTTGACCAACATTAGAACCCGGATGCAGCGCGGCAAAGCCCCCGGCACATCAATTTCTACCGTACAGAATAACGGCACCGCCCCCCACCCCAGCTCACGGGCGGCCTGTGCCGGAAATACCGCATTTAAGTCCTTGGTCATGGAAAAAATAACAGCGGCCATGCTTTCTTTTTCCAGGGAATTTTTTTGCCGCATCGCCTGCAGCAGTTTCTTGGTTGCCGCCAAAATTTCGGGGGCAGTGTTGGCGGAGACGTCTACCGCCCCGCGAATACCCCTGACCTTGTTAAAGTGCATTTTAAAACCCCTCCTTATATAACAGGATATAGCAGGGCGGGCCCCGGGCCTGTTCAAGGTTTATGCAGTGTTTTTATAACCACCGGGCGCGGGAATTACAACCCCGAGTGCCTTCCACCTGTAATTATGGTACATATTACCATGGGCCAAGGGATTCTTCCAAACTAATGCTCAAAAGAAAAAGGATTTTGCAGCAGAGCCCGCGGGGTGTAGGGTTCTTTTAACCTCTGCCGCAAAGGGCTGCTGCCACAAAATCCTTTTTTTGTTATTTTTAACCCGCCAGGGCGGCGGTATTAATGTTAAACTTTTATAATTTCGCAGGCCAGCGCCTTGAGTTCAGGGTAGCCTGTGATCGGATCAAGCGGTTTCAGTTCCGACAGAAGGTTGCCGGAGGCTTTACCGTCCCAGCCATATTGCAGGCTGACCGCCTGCGGCGCTACAGCCTCTGATATTTTTACCTTCACTTCCACCTGCCCGCCCTTTGTTTTTACAATTACAGGATCAGCGGCCTGCAGCCCGTATTTTTCTGCCGTATCAGGATGAATCTCTGCCACCGGCCACGGGGCAAGCTCCCGCAGTTCAGGTATGTTTCTCATCTGAAAATTGGTATATGTCACAACCCTGGAACCCAAGGTTAAAATTAAGGGGTATTTAGCGGCCAGCTCCGGATTTGAAACGGCGCTTTGGCTGGGTTCCCTATGCACCGGCAGGGGGTCATACCCGGCTGCAGCCAGCGTTTCAGAATAAAGCTCAATTTTTTGGGAAGGCGTTCTGATTTGGTTTTTAGCGGTAATGTCGTAACACCTTTCACCGAACCAAAGTCCCTTGGGGTTTTCTTTGAGTTGTTCCAAGGTTATGCCGCTGGGTTTTAACCAGTTGGCATTAACCTCTTCGTCGGAATTCCAGGGAAAATATGCTTCATAACCCATCCTGCGCCCCAGTTCGCTGTAAAACTTCCAATCGGGCCAGCTTTCGCCGATCGGCTCAATTATTTTTCTACTCAGCATTATGTACGGAATACCTGCTGTCAAGCCATAATTATATGCCAGCCCTTGCCTTTCCAGGGAGGAAGAACAGGGCAATACAATATCTGCCAGTTCAGCAGTTTCCGTCAGAAACAGATCCATGACAACCATAAAATCCAGTTTTTGGAACGCTTTTTTGGTTTTCTGCGTATCAGGCCAGGCCAAGGCGGGGTTACCGCCACCGACAATCAAGGCTTTAATCGGGTAAGGCTTTTCTGAAAGTATGGCCTCCTGCAGCACCATCTGTTGGCCGTAGGGTGAGGTCCGGCCCCAAAACCGGCGAAAAATAGGAAATTTCTCTGCCCCAATAGGATCCTCCTCCACCGTCACCCTTAGATCGGAAAGCCGCATAAAGGGGTTGGTAGCCCAGGCGCCGCGTTTGTTATAGTTGCCGGTGATCGCCTGCAGGATAGCCAGGGCACGGTTATTTTGCAGCCCGTTAATATGTTGGTCCAAGGTTGTGATGCCCTGCATAATTGCTGCAGATTCTGCCCGGGCATAAAGCCGTGCGATTTCTTTAATTTTTTCAGCCGGCACCCAGGTTATTTTCTCCACTTCTTCCGGGGGATAATCTTGAACGTGTTGAACCAGTTGCGCAAAACCCAGGGTATACTTTTCCACGAATTCCTGATCATAAAGGTTTTCATTGATAATCACATGGAGCATCCCCAAGGCCAGTGCACAATCTGTGCCCGGGCGAATTCTAATATAAATCCCCTTTTCGCTGAGAGGAATCCTTTTAGGATCAATAACTATCAGCTTTGCACCGCCATCCACTGCTTTATGGATTTTCGCCCCCAAGGGCGGTGCAGATTCGTCGGGATTGTTGCCCCAAAGGACAATACAGGCCGAATTTTCAACGTCCTCCAGGGGGTAAGATCCAAAGGTCAGCAGACGGGCCATAATACGTGAACGGAAACAATGCCCTTCCACCGAGAAAAAATTTGGCGTGCCGTAGGCGCCCCGAAACCTTTGGGCAAAACCTGATATTTCAATATTTTCCGCCCCAATGGAGCCCACCGAAAGGGCCAGGGCCCGCGCCCCGTATGCGTCCTTAATTTTTTGTAATTTAGCGGCTGTTGTATCCAGCGCTTCATCCCAGGTAATTCTTTTCCAGCTACCGCTATCTTTTTTTAACGGGTACTGCAAACGCTCGGGGGAATATATATAATTGGCCATGTGTTTGCCCCGGGGGCAGATTATGCCGTCGCTCAACGGATGCCCCGGCAAACCCTCCACTTTAACCAGCTTGCCATCCCGCACATGGGCTTTAATCCCGCAAACCATAAAACATAACATACAGACAGTTTCATATACTTTGGTTTCAGATGCTGTCGACATGGGGGTAACCTCCTTATAAGAATATATTGAACATAGTTCAGTTGTGCTTTCAGCACGGCGTCCCTTACAATAACAGCGGTAGGCCTAAAAATACCGGCACTTTATATGCTTCCCTGTTAAAACTGCTGAACCAGGCCTACTGCTGGCCCTGCAATAACAGTACGTTGGTTGTTAACAGCCTTAAAAGCTGCAGTTTTTAGCTACTTTTACCCTAAATATGTTATTCTTTGGCATTGAATATAGCAGGGCAAGCCGGCACTGCAGTGCCAGATCCTTAAGATCGGTACCCAGCATTTTACCCTTACAAGGCAGCCTGGCAAGCAAAACCCCGTCCATGAATGCCATTCAGTAATGCGTATAAAAATAAGCCCTTAAGATTCCTTTTTCCGGCGCGGTGCAAAATCAGCCGGAGCATTCAAAGACCCTTGGGGCCACTGGCTGCAAACCACCGGTTCAAAATTGCGATCGTTGTCCGTACAGCAGCCACAATATTTACAGTAGACAATTTCATTCCAACGAAAATTTTTAGCCTTGTTAGGCCAGTCAGGGTCACAGATCAAAGGTCTGCCCAGGGCAATCAGATCGGCCCGGGAGGCCTCTAAAATCGCCTCGGCAAATTCCGGTGTAGGAATTTTACCGGCCGTAGCTACAGGAATACCATAGGGCGCTACAATTTTGCGTATTTCTTCTGCCAGGTAAACGTTAACCCCGTCGGGCATGTTTTTGGTAGGCATGGTGCGGGTGCCGCTATAACCTGAATAGGGCCAGGCGATGCCCTCAAAAACCTGCCCGTCTTCAAATTTCCCCCCGGCAGAAACACTGAGGTAATGAATGCCCCAGCGGGCCAGCTTGTCGGCAATCTGGCGCGATTGTTGAAGGGTATTGCCACCTAATATAAATTCATCACCGTTGAGGCGGCAGCCAACGGGGAAGTCTTCCCCGACAGCAGCCTTTACCTTGGCAAGCACCTCTTTTACTATTTTTGTCCGTCCCTCCAGGTTGCGGCCATATTCATCCTTGCGCTTGTTTCTCAGGGACAGAAATGAGGACAGGGTGTAGGCATGTGCACAATGAACCTCCAGGCTGTCAAAACCTGCTTTTTTAACCCGTAAGGCTGCTGCACCAAAATCTTCGACAACCTGTTTAATATCATCTTGGCTTAGCTCCTCTACTGTCT
This sequence comes from Bacillota bacterium, assembly GCA_012518675.1. Classification (GTDB taxonomy): domain Bacteria; phylum Bacillota; class Dethiobacteria; order DTU022; family UBA8154; genus JAAZMI01. Next base: position 5,447 of record JAAYRR010000061.1, on the reverse strand, counting down.
GGCGGTAGCCGCTGCGGGACAGCTTCAGGAAATGAACAAGCTGGATGCCCAACTTGGCCTTGCTTTTTTGGTGAACCTCAGCCGCCAGTTCCTGCAGGCCGGGTATGAAACGATCGTCAAATATTTTTAACAGGGTACCGCTTTTCCGGTCCATAATCCCCGCCGCCTCTAAAACAATCAGGCCTACGCCACCGGTGGCGATGCGCAGCACCCTTTCTTTCAGCGCCTCTGTTACATAGCCGTCTTCGGAAGCCAACCGGCTCACTACAGCAGGAAATATAATCCTGTTTTCCAATTCCATGCCGTGGATATTAATCGGTTCGAATAATCTCAAAGCATTTTCACCTACCTGTTACTTTTTCAAATTCTTAACAGAGACAGAATGGGACCGGGGTCTAGTCGATAAGTTCCAGCAAGACACCGAACATCGCTTTGGGTTTAATAAAGGTATATTTACTTTGCCGCCATTGACGGGGGACCTGATCGGTGACGGGCACCCCTTTTTCGTTAAGCTCCTTGATTGCTTTTTCAACATCGGGTACCTTCAGGGACAGCAGGAAAACCCCCTCCCCGTTTTTTTCAATGAACCTGGCCACATCCCCTTCCGAGTCAATGGGAGCCATCAGCTCAAAGCCGACCTCGCCGATATAATAACGTACCACATCGATTTTCTCTTTTTCTTCCCGGTAGCGATCATCGGGTTCTATACCAAAAACATGAGAAAAATAACGTTCTGCTTCCTGCAGATCCTTAACAGCAATACAGATATGGTCAACTTTTTCCAGTTTCAACTATATCTCTCCTTATCCTAATCCCGGCGTAAAGCCCTGATTATTAAATTTGATATTTTTTCACTGTACTCCAGCAGGTCATAATCCTTACCGTGCAAAAGCCAGCGGGTGGTGATATGTTCCAGCGAACCTAAGATCATGTGCCGCATAGTATAGGCATCTACATCAGTGATAATCAGTCCCTCCCTTTGCCCTTCTTCTATTACGGTAATAATTTCGCCTACAGATTTTTGTATCCAGACATAGGCAGGGCTTCCCCTAAAATTCTTGTTCACCCTCATATTTAACAGCAACAGTTCGCTATACATGGGTTCACTTTGAAAGTAATAAAAGTATAACCATACATATTTCCGAATCTTTTCAAAGACATTCACGATACCCGCCAGATGCAACCGGAGCTCCTGATCAAAGATTTCACACTTTTCAGAAGCAATGGAGAAAAAAAGCGTTTCCTTACTTTCAAAATATTCGTAGACGGTGCCCACCGCCACATTGGCACGTTTTGCTATCTGGGATATTGTTGCGCTTGCATAATTTTCCCTGCCAAATATGTATTCTGCAGCTTGCAAAATACGCTCTTTTTTGGACTCAGAAAAATTTTGTTGAATATTGTTCATGTTCTACCCAGCCTCTTTTAATACCCATAATAACCACAGTGAACCACATTGTATATATCAGGAATATTTATTAGATATATAATATTTGAACATTATTGCCCGGACATATTATATAACAGCTTTTTCCTTCCGTCAAAAGTTGCCATTTGCCTCTTTAATCATCATGTTTTTATAAAACAGAACGGTAGCAGGCACACAGCATCGGTTGGAACAGCGGCCAACAGTTTACCCAGAAACCTGTTTGGATCTAGCCTTTGAATTGACAAAAGGAGTGTAAACCCTTTCAAAGACCTTGAAAAAACGGTTGGTCACCTCCATTTTTTCAGGGGGTGTCAGGTATGTAACAACCACCAACACCACCGCCGATATAACCAAAACGGGTAACATGGGTATAAATCCTAAAGCTGCCTCAGGAGGCAGGATATTGCCTAAGTATAGCCATGTGGAGAGCACAGAAGCGAGCATGGAGGCAATAGCCCCGTAGCGGTTAAACCGTTTCCAGTAGAGCATTGCAAACAAAACAGGCGCCAGGCCAATAAAGCCTGTTGCTGCAAAGTTGAAAATCTGAAAGATAGTCCCCGGACGGATCAGGGTAAGAATATAGCCTATCGTTGCCAAAACAAAAACAAAAATACGTCCGTACAAAACCTGTTGTTTGTCTGTCAGATCTGTTTTTTTGACTAATATGTCCCGTGTCAGCATGGTGCTCAGTGTTAATAACTGGGCATCAAGCGTAGACATCATCGCTGCCAGGATGGCGGCCAGGGCAAACCCTAAGGCCCATGGTGGAAAGAATTTGGTAAACATCATGGGAATAATGTCATCCAAGGCTACACCGGTTAAACCGGGAAACACGATTACGCCGGCGAGGGCAATCAGCACCGGAGGCAGCCACCCGATTACATAGATAAGAGGGTACAGGACGAATGTTTGGCGCATCACCTTATCAGAGCGGGAGGACATAACCCTGATGTACATCCAGGGATAGGTGGCCACGGCCGGGAAGGTAATAAGCACATAACTAGACCATGTGCGCATATCAAAATTACCCTTTAACTGCAAGAGATGCGGGGCTTCGGCGCGCAGGGTTTCAAAAACATGTACCGTGCCGCCCATTTTACTGAAAATAATAGCAGTGCCAACCACCATCATGAAGAGGAACACACAGCCCTGAAAAACGTTTGTCCACATCTGACCCCGCATACCGCCCAACATTACATAGAATAAAACGACAATATAAGGTATAAAGGCCCCCAACCAGTAGGGAACCACCCCATTGGTCATGCTGGAAAATATGACGCCGCCGCCAACCAAACCGGTCATTAAGTAAGGAACGGTGTAAATAGCATAGATTATAAACAGCACCGTGCCCGTCAGTTCACTGCCTGTCCTTTCGGATAAAATTTCTGCAGGGGTCATATAGCCAAACCTCTTACCCAAAATCCAGGAGCGGTGACAAAAAACATAAAAGGCAATGGGAGCCAGCCACATGGCCGCTGGGGCATAACCAAAAGCACCGATACCCTGTTCATAGGCGATGATGGGATAGCCTACGATTCCAAAAGAGCTCATATTTGTGGCATAGATACCGATCAACAGTACAAACAGGCCCAGGGATCTGCCAGCGATAAGATAATCTTCAGCCGTAGCCTTTGATACCCTAAAGCTGTAGATGCCAATTGCCGCCACTACCAACATATAAATTATTACCGTGGTAATAATCGTTGTAATTCCTCCCATATCTTATTCCACCTCTCCTTCGTTCATTAAAAGTTCTGCCGGTGTATCCGGCCAGCAGCATTTTATAAAAATATAAATTACACCTGCGGAAAGAATTACATAAAGCAGATGATACCAAAGGCCTACGGGCATCCAACCAAACAATAGGGGTTCAATTTTATCCCAGTTCCAAAAATCATGGCGCAGCAGATAAAAAACAATAACAGTAACCCAACCAATCCAGTATTTAGTCCTGGAATCCACGTCAGTCCCTCCTCCCTGTTTTTAACTTAAAGCCTGGGTAAGATTGGAAAAACCAAAAACATACTTTGCACCCGTTTTATTCCTTTGTCCCTCCTCAGTTACAGATTAACTACAAACTTTTGGCCCGCCGGGCAAAAAGTTTTAAGAGACGTTTAAAGAAACCTGTAGCAGGAAACAGATACCCCATTTCTTAGGTTTAAACCGTAAATAATAGAGTGAAACAGATCAGTACAGTAATAGCCGGCTATTTCTTTCTTTATTACCCCTCATTCCTTAAACAAATATGCAACAAAAAACTCAGGCCCTCTTTTTTTTCTTCCAATGTACTTCCCGTGCAGTATCAGCCTGGGCAAGCTCCTGGATGCCGCCTTTGCCATATTTATTTAATTTCACCCCTCCTGATAAACGGGGGAATTCCTCCATCAGGCAGAGTTCATCCGGAAGTTTATTGCGGGCAATCTTATCCTGCAGATAACCCCTGATTTCGTCCAGGTTGATCGTCTGCCCCGGCCGCGGTATCACACAGACACAGATACTTTCACCCAAAACCGGGTTGGGCGTGGAAACTACGCTTACCTCCGCAATTTTGGGATGTTTGGCCAACTCTTCCTCCAGTTCCAGGGGAACAATTTTAAGTGCACCGCGGTTAATTTGATCTTTTGTCCGGCCCACGATCGTGACATAACCTTCAGCATCTTCAAAAGCCAGATCACCGGTCCGCAGCCAGCCTTTTGCATTGATATGCGCCTTGGTTTCAGCCGGGTTGTTCCAATATTCACTGATTACGTTCCAACCGCGAACTGTCAGTTCACCAACCTCCATAGGTGCCTTTTCCCGGCCGCTGACAGGATCGACAATTTTAATTTCCTCGCCCTCTACCGGCCGGCCGACAGTTTTATAACGTTTTTCCCGGGGCGCGCCCCAGGGGCTTAAAAGACCCGGGCCGGTTTCAGATGAACCCCAGAAGTTAAAAAAATAGATACCAAATGTTTTTTCAATCTGCTCCAACAGTTCTTCTGGCGGCACATAGCCGGAGATCAACCCGGCCCGCAGCGAAGAAAGGTCATACTTTTCCAGTTGGGGGTGTTTCAGGGTCATAATATAGTGTGTAGGAGCAGCGTGATGGATGGTACATCTCTCCTTTTCGATCAGCTGCAGGGCTGCCTCAACATTATAATTTTCCAGGAGGACCATGGTGGCCTGGATGGCAATTACATCGATTAGGATGGAATTAAAGGCATAGGAATGACAAAAAGGAAGGAACCCGATGAAGATATCATCTGCAGAGGCATCAAGGCTTTCGGCATAAAGGCAGCCCGCCCTGATGCATTGATAATGAGTGGACGGCGCCCCCTTGGGAATTCCTGTGGCCCCGGAGGTATAGATTAACATTAAGTAGTCATGATGGGGGTCAACCGCGGGTCTTTGTTCTCGGGGAAGTTCACCCTTTTGCAAAAGGCTGGCAAAGTCAATTGTTCCTTTGCTGTGACCAACATCGATGATTTTTTCGAGCGCCGGCAGTTCATCTTTCATCGCTGTTATGGCACCGGCATAGTCGTAGTCCTCCTTGCTCGATTTTACAATTATCCCCCGGGCACCGGAATTACTTAAAATAAACTCCAGTTCCTTACCGCGGTAAACGGGATTAACCCAAACAGTAATGATGCCCAACCGAGCCAAAGCGTAAAAAGAGAGCACGAGTGCCAACGAATTATGCAAACAGATAGCTACACGATCACCTTTTTGAAAACCGAGTGTTTTCAAGCCCGCAGCAAACTGATCTACAAGCCGGTTTAATTCTGCATATGTAACCCGCCGGCTGCCTGCTACAACCGCCTCCTTTTCAGGGCACAACTTTGCGCCCCTTTCCAGCATTTCCCCTGCCGCCAGATCCTTTAAGTCCTCATGTTTTGTCAACTTTCCCCAGGCCTGTCCCATAGTCAGCCTCCTCTTTAAAATATTTAAAATTAACTGTTATTACCCGGGATTATTAAAATTTACATGAATTCTATCAGCAAACAACTTGGTAAGAACGGTTTTCCAGGTGGGGTAAGGT
>JAAYRR010000060.1 GCA_012518675.1 Bacillota bacterium | reverse complement strand
TTTCGTTAACAGTATTATGTCGCATTAAAGTAAGCTTTCCTTCCGGGTGTAAAGGAAAGGCTTTAAAAAAATATTCTGAAATCACAAGTTCCAAAACGGCATCCCCTAGATATTCCAAGCGTTCGTTACTGGGGAGGCCTGTTTCATTGGCAAAAGAAGAATGCGTTAGTGATTCCCGGAAAAGCGCCATATTTTCTGCCGGCCACCGCAACTGTGCCAACAGCTGTTCACATTTTTTAAAAATATCGCTTCAAGCCTCCTTCCGGAAACCAGCCTTTCTGACTACCAGGCAGGCGTTGGTACCCCCAAAACCAAAAGAATTGGACATAGCCACGTTCAGTTCTCCGGCAACCGCCTTATTGGGGACATAATTCAAATCGCAGGCCGGATCTTCATATTCATAGTTAACCGTCGGCGGAATGATACCATGCTGCATGCTCAAAAGAGTTGCCGCCATTTCCACGCCCCCGGCCGCCCCCAAAAGGTGCCCGATCATCGATTTGGTTGAACTGACAGGCAGCTGGTAAGCATATTCCCCAAAAAGTTTTTTTATCGCCAAAGTTTCGATTTTATCATTATATTCTGTGGACGTACCGTGGGCATTGATATAGTCTACTGCAGACGGTTTAATCCCGGCGTCGCGCAAAGCCTTTTCCATGCACAAGTATGCTCCTCGCCCGGCCGGATCAGGCGCTGTCACATGGTAACCGTCGCCTGATGTGCCGTAACCGGCAATTTCAGCATAGATAGCAGCCTCCCGTTCCCGGGCATGCTGCATTGTTTCCAGAATTAAAACCCCGGCCCCCTCCCCCATCACAAAACCGTCGCGCTTTAAGTCAAACGGGCGGGAAGCCTTTGCAGGCTGTTCATTGCGTGTTGACATAGCCCGGGCGGCACAAAAACCGGCAAACGCAATAGAGGTTACCGGCGCTTCGGCACCGCCGGCGATCATCACTTCAGCCTCCCCCCGCTGCAATATCCGGAAGGCTTCGCCAAGGGCATGCGTCCCACTGGCGCAGGCAGTGACAGTGGTTAAATTGGGGCCCTGCAGCCCATAGGCAATAGAAATATAGCCGGAAGCCATATTGGCAATCAGCATTGGCACCAAAAAGGGACTGACCCGGCGGGGCCCTTTTTCCAAAAGAATTTTAAATTGTTTCTCAATTGTATCCAACCCGCCGATGCCGGAGCCGATAATTACGCCGGTTTTTTCCTTATTTTCTTTTTGCAGATCAAGATCAGCATCCGCGATGGCCATCTGTGCCGCTGCGTAAGCAAACTGGGTGAACCGGTCTGTTTTTTTGACATCCCTTTTTTCCATGTACAGGCGGGGATCAAAATCTTCAATTGTTGCGGCAATATAGGTGGAAAAATCCCGAAAATGCCGGACCACTTTAACACCGTTTTGACCTTTTACAAGGTTTTCCCAAAATTCTTCTTTACCGCTGCCGATCGGTGTAACTACACCGATACCTGTAATCACTACCCTGTTGCCATCCACAAATTTCACCTCGTAATACATCTCTTACCAACTTTAAGCCCTGCAGGAAGCAGGGCTGGCTTGTATCAGGTAAACTAGACATTTTCTTCTATGTAATTGATGATATCCCCAACTGTCTTGATATTTTCCACAGTTTCATCAGATATTTCAAAATCGAATTCTTCTTCCAAAGCCATGACCAGCTCGACTACGTCAAGCGAATCAGCGTCCAAATCTTCAAAAGTGGTTTTGGGGCTGACTTTATCCTCATCAACATCCAGCTGTTCCACAATTAATGTTTTTACCTTGGCAAAAACATCCACCCGCGCTCACCTCCCCTCCTGCACCCTGCAACATTAAAAGAAATTTATAAGGATAATCCTCCGTCTACAACAATCACTGCACCGGTTATATAGTGAGCACCCCGGGCTAAAAACAAGACAGCCTCGGCAACCTCTTCCGGCTTGCCAAATCTTTGCAAAGCAATCTGGGGTAGAACGGTTTCCTTCAATTTTGGGGGCAAATCTGTGGTCATATCCGTTTCAATCATGCCGGGTGCCACAGCATTAACTGTAATCCCTCTTTTACCCATTTCTTTGGCCAACGATTTGGTAAAGGCAATTACACCGGCTTTGGCCGCAGCATAATTAGTCTGTCCGCTGTTACCGGTGATGCCGGCCACAGAAGAAATATTTATAATCCTGCCGCCGCTTTTCTGCTTCAAAAAAGGCCTTAAAACAGCCTTACAACAATTAAAAACCCCTTTAAGGTTTGTATCTACTACTGTTTCCCAATCTTCTATTTTTAGCAGGGCAAGCAAATTGTCACGGCGGATACCGGCATTATTTATAAGTATATCAATTCTGCCAAAATTAGCAAGCACAGCCCCGATCATCTTTTCACATGCCTCCGGCAGGGTGACATCTGCTTGGCAAAGCAGGCCCCTGCCTCCCCGGCTTTCAACTTCCTGCAAGACTTCTGCCGCGGCCCCTTCCTGCCGGTGGTAATTAATAGCTACCGCGGCACCGGCCCGGGCCAAGGCAAGCACGATGGCCCGGCCGATACCCCTTGAACCACCTGTAACCAAGGCCACCTTTCCCTGTAAGCTCAAGTTTACGCCTCCTCCCGGAATTTCAGCATTCTTGCCAAGGTGGATCTGTTTTCAACATGCACAGCTTTGACAGCAGGAGAAATTTTTTTCATAAACCCTGTTAAAACCCGCCCCGGCCCAACTTCAATAAAAAAATTGTAGCCGTCCTTTAACAGCAGCCGCATGGAATCCTCCCATAAAACAGGACTATAAGACTGTTCCAGCAGCGTTTCCTTAATTTCTGCCGGTTTACTTAAATAGCCGGCCGTAGTATTGGCCACAAAAGGAACCGACGGCTCCTTTAAAATAACATCTTTTAAAAGTAAGGCCATTTTTTCCCTGACCGGCAAAAGCAACCGGCAGTGGAAGGGCACACTGACAGAAAGCATAATCCCCCGACCGCCGCTATCCTTTGCCAGGCGGCAGACCTCCGCAACGGCTTCTGTATAACCGGCCACAACAATTTGTCCTGGGCAATTATAATTGGCCGGTTCTACATGCCCCCGGGGCAGGCTTTTGGCACAAAGTGCAGCAACCTGGTCAGCATCCAGCCCTAAAATGGCGGCCATCCCGCCTTTGCCGGCAGGCACAATTTCCTGCATATACCGGGCCCTTTTCCGGACAATATGCAGGGCCTCCGCAAACTTCAAGGAACCGGCACAAACAAGAGCACTGTACTCACCCAAGCTTAAACCTGCTACCGCGGCCGGCTGGAGGCCTTTTTCCCGCAATACTGCTAAAACAGCCGTACTGGTGGTTAGAACGGCCGGCTGTGTTATCTCTGTTTTACGCAATTCATTTTTATCACCTTCGAAAATCATCCGGCTGAGCCCAAAACCCAGCGCTTCATCCGCCTCCTGAAAAACTGCCGCGGCTGCAGGATAGCGTTCAACCAGATCTCTGCCCATACCGATATACTGTGCACCCTGGCCGGGAAAAAGAAAGGCACACTTAGCCATGTTCCACCCCTCCTTACCAATTCAAAACAGCCGCCCCCCAGGTTAATCCGGCGCCAAATGAAACCAGCGCCAAAAGATCGCCCTCTTTGATATTCCCCTGTTCCACCGCTTCATCCAGAAGCACCGGAATGGAGGCCGAAGATATATTGCCATAACGATGGATGTTCACCAACACCTGTTCTGGTTTCAGGCCCAGTCTTTTCAACGCAAAATTGATAATACGCCGGTTGGCCTGGTGGGGTAACAGGTAGTCTAAGTCAGCGGTGGTTTTACCACACATTTCCAAAACCTGCAAGGTGGAATCGACCATCGTGTTTACTGCAAATTTAAAAATTTCAGGGCCGTTCATTCTGATATAATGCCGGCGTTCCCTAACAGTCCGCAGGCTTGCCGGTGAACTGCTACCCCCGGATGGTACATATAGCAGTCCCGCCTTATGACCGTCCGAAAATATTTTACTGGCCTGCAAACCACGCCCGGGTTCAACATTTGTCATTACCACTGCACCGGCACCATCACCGAATAAAACACAGGTATTGCGATCCTGCCAGTTTACAAACGGTGAAAGGATATCCACACCCACCAGCAGAACGTTTTTTAAAGTTCCTGCTTTAAGATACTGTTCGGCCACATTTAACCCAAAAAGAAAACCCGTGCACCCTGCGGCCAAATCAAAGGCAGCGGCATTATACGCCTGGAGGTTGGCCTGGACAAGGCAGGCTGCAGAAGGCATCTGCCGGTCAGGTGTCACTGTAGCAACAATCAACAAGTCAATTTCTGCCGGCCTTAAACCGGCTCTTTCCAAAGCAATTTTCGAGGCTATGGTCGCCAACCCGGAACAGGTTTCATCACTGTTGACGATCCGCCTTTCCTTGATTCCTGTCCTGGAAGTAATCCATTGATCGCTAGTTTCTACAACTGTTTCCAGATCCTGATTCGAAACATGGCTTACAGGTAAAGCCCTTCCTGTCGAAACAATCCCCACTGCGCTGCGGGATACCATGACAACTCTCCTCATCATCTTGTTTTCTTAGATTTTTGTTGCAGAGCCTCCTCTATCTTTTGGTTGGTATTTTTACTGATAAACGGACAAATTTGTTTAAGTATAGCCTGCGTAATTGCTTTTTCACGAGAAGAACCATGACATTTGAAACAAACGCCC
>JAAYRR010000059.1 GCA_012518675.1 Bacillota bacterium | reverse complement strand
ACCGTGTAGTGCCGCCCGCTTAGCCTGCGAGGTTAGCTGACGGGCTCGGGCCCGGGTCCGCCCTATTCCCGGTTTGCAAACCGGAAGATTCGCCCCCCAATTAACTAATGGTTCCCCCGCGTCTTCTTAGATAGACTTCGGCTTGTTTCAGTCATTACTGACTTTTAATTTTAGCACATGCTGCTGCAACTGTCAAACAATATTTTGAATTGTTAGTTGATATAAACTGAAATATTTGTGGATGGTATTGCTGTTTTTTTGGTAGGACACAAGGGGTACATAAACTTGAAAGGGTGGCTATTATCGACAGAAATATTTTTTTGTGCAGCAGGATAATAAGAATATGTGGAGAATAATAGAACGGGCTTGGTGTTATTATGTTTAAATTAGTAACACCCTGGTGGGCGGGAACAAACAAAACTGTAAGGTATTACCAGCTAAATGTTGGTGGGTTATAAGGAATACAGGGTTACGCAGCAGGGGGCAAGGTATAAATAAGGCCGCCGTTGGCACCGGCGGCAAGAATAACAGGTGTAGGGGGCAGGGCAAACAGGGCAACAAACCCCGGCCGGGTTGTGTACAGTCAGTGAAACATTGGTTGACGGGGTTATATTGGGCCTGCTTTATTTTTACACACCTGGTGACACAATTGCTATATTAGTAGCATTGTTAGGCTTTATAAATTTTGGGCAAAGGCATCTTGACAGCTTTGCCGGCAAAAGGATTAGGCGCTTTGCAGTTCTGGAAGCAATAAAAATGAACACCTAAGGTTTTCCCCAATTTTGGGTACAGGCGTAATAATCTTTTGAATGCATTAGATAACAGGGCAACAGATTACAAGGTAGCGGTTTTTGTGATGGAGGTGTAAATTTGCAGATTCAAAAGAGAATCGTTTTTCCCTTTACAGCACTGCTGGGGCAAGAAAAGATGAAAAAGGCACTCCTTTTAAACGCCATTAACCCCCGGTTGGGGGGTGTTCTTATCAGAGGGGAAAAGGGCACTGCCAAGTCAACAGCAGTGCGTTCCATGGCCGGCCTGTTGCCGGCGGTACCGGTGGTAACAGGGTGTGTTTACAGGTGTGATCCTTTTCAGCCCGGGAAGCTTTGTGTTGATTGCCGGGCTGCTTATGAAGGAAAAAGCCTGCTTTTTACCCGGCAAAGGGTGCCGGTTGTAGACCTGCCGGTATCTGCAACAGAAGATCGGGTGGTGGGAAGCCTGGACTTTGAACATGCAGTGAAAATAGGGGGGCGTCGTTTTGAACCCGGGCTTTTGGCCCGGGCAAACCGTGGGATTCTTTATGTAGATGAGATCAACCTTCTTGACGATCATATCGTGGACCTCTTGCTCGATGCTGCAGCGTTGGGCATTAACTTTGTCGAGCGGGAAGGGATCTCCTATAGCCACCCGGCTGAGTTTATCTTGGTCGGCACCATGAATCCGGAGGAAGGGGAGCTACGCCCCCAGCTGTTGGACCGCTTTGGCCTTTGTGTGCAGATCGAAGGTGAAACAGAACCGGCGGTCAGGGTTGAAATTATTAAGCGCCGTGAAGCCTTTGATCAGGATCCTCTCTGTTTCCTTGAAAAATGGGCTGGGGAGGAAAAACGGTTACGGCTAAAAATTGTTGCTGCACAGGAGCGGCTGACGAAGATTACTATAGCACCTGAACTGGAAGAACTGGTTACAAGGATTTGCACTGAAGCATTGGTGGCGGGCCACCGGGCCGATCTGGTAATGACTGCTTGTGCCCGAACATTGGCGGCCTTTTACGGCCGGCCGGAGGTTTATGAAAGTGATGTTCAGGAGGCTGCCACCTACGTTCTTCCTCACCGCAGGCGCGAAGCGTCCCCTCCACAACAAGAACAGGAGCCGCCGGAACCTGAAAGGCCCAATGATCCTGAAGAACCCGATGAACTGGAAAACGAACAGGACCAGGAACAGGCCCGGGAACAGCAGGCTGTGCAGTCCCACGAACAGCCCAAGGATCAGAAAAATGAACAGGAAAAAAAGGAAGAACAGGACCGGCACCCTCCGGAAGCTTCTCCTTCCGGTACGCCGGAAATTGTTTTTGCAGTGGGGGAGCCTTTTCCTGTAAGGCGGCTTAGTTATAAGGTGAAAGATATGCTGCGCAGGGGTTCCGGAAGGCGATCACGCGGCCGGACTGCTACCAAGTCAGGACGCTATGTGCGCAGCACCATGCGTTGGGAAAGGCAGGATTTAGCGTTTGACGCCACCCTGCGTGCCGCTGCCCCTTACCAGCAGGGTCGTAAACGTGACGGGGTTACCGTAGTTATAGAGCGGGGTGATCTGCGTGAAAAAGTGCGGGAAAAAAGAGTGGGTAACTTCCTTCTATTTGTTGTCGATGCCAGCGGTTCTATGGGGGCCCGGCAGCGGATGGTGGAAGCAAAAGGGGCCATCCTTTCCCTGCTTTTAGATGCTTATCAAAAGCGGGACAAGGTGGGGATGGTGGCCTTTCGCGGGGAACAGGCAGAAGTCATTCTGCCTCCCACCAACAGCGTGGAACGCGCGCAAAGACTGCTGGAGGATCTTCCCACCGGGGGCCGGACGCCTCTTTCTGCCGGGCTGCTCAAATCACATGAAGTGGCCAAAACCCATCTTTATAAAGACCCGGATATCAGGCCGCTATTGGTTGTTATTTCCGACGGCAAGGCCAATGTCAGTATGGGAAAAGAGAGGCCGCTGGCAGAAGTTGCCCATGCTGCCGGAATCATCAGGGAGGAAGAAGAGGTTAAAAGCCTGGTGGTCGATGTGGAAAACAGCGGCCTCCTTTCGTTTGGGTTGGCCCAACAGCTTGCAGCAATGTTGGATGCAGAGTACTTTAAATTAGAGGATCTAAAGGCGGATCGTCTGGTGGAGGCTGTGCACGGTGTTCTTGATGTGTGAAAGTATTCTGGCCGCGGGATTTTTGGGATAGGCACGTCAAAAGGATCATTTTGGATAAATAGTGGAGAAAGGGTTGGTAACCGTGGAACAAACAATAGAACAGGCTGTAAGGTATATTTACCCCTTTACCGCGTTGGTGGGACAGGAGAATATGAAACTGGCTCTTATTCTCAACGCCGTCAACCCCAAGCTGGCCGGGGTTTTAATTCGCGGGGAGAAAGGTACTGCCAAGTCGACTGCAGTGCGTGCCTTGGCAGCGCTTTTGCCGGACAACCAGGTTGTAAGCGGGTGCCCTTTCGGGTGTGACCCGGAAGATGTTACTACCATGTGCAGTTCCTGCAGGGAGCAACTGCAAAACGGCGAAAAACCGGATAAGGCGATCCGCAAGATGCGGGTTGTTGAATTGCCTGTTTCTGCCACCGAGGACCGTGTGGTAGGTACCCTTGATTTGGAAGAAGCCATTAAAAGGGGGGAAAAACGCTTTGAACCCGGGGTGTTGGCAGAGGCCAACCGGGGCATTCTTTACATGGATGAGGTCAACCTTTTGGATGATCATATCGTTGATGTTTTGTTGGATTCAGCGGCAATGGGTGTCAATACGGTGGAACGTGAAGGTGTGTCCTTTGCCCATCCGGCAAATTTCATGCTTGTGGGGACTATGAACCCTGAAGAAGGAGAACTGCGGCCACAACTTTTAGATCGTTTTGGTTTGTGTGTACAGATTGAAGGGATCCTTGATCTTGCAGAACGGGTAGAGGTTATCCGCAGGCGGGTTGCTTTTGAAGAAGACCCTGCCGGCTTCTGTTCTGCATGGGAACCGGAACAAGAAAAACTGCGCCAACAGATATTGGCAGCAAAACAAGCACTGCCTAAAGTACAGATGCCCGAAGAAATGCTCTATCTGATTGCCGAAATAGCTGTGGAAATGGGTGTGGATGGCCACCGCGCCGATTTGATTATGTTGAAGGCTGCAAAAACCAGGGCTGCACTGCAGGGGCGTGAAAAAGTAAGTAAAGAAGATATTAATGACACTGCAGATCTGGCTCTGATGCACAGAATGAGGCGTAAACCCTTTCAGGAGCTGACCCTTGATCAACAGAAACTAAAAGAGATTGTGGGGGGTCCCCTTGATTGAACTGAAAGGCCTTTGTAAAGACTACAATGGAGTAAGGGCCATTGACAACCTAAATCTAAAAGTGAAGGTAGGAGAAATATTTGGTTTGCTGGGGCCCAACGGTGCAGGAAAAACAACTGCAATACGAATTTTGACAACATTGGCCCGTCCAACGGCGGGAAAAGTATTTATAAACGGTAAAGAGGTGTCCCGCAACAAAGCAGGCATCAAAAGTGAAATCGGTGTTGTTTCACAGACAGAAAATTTGGACAGGCAGCTGACGGCCCGGGAAAACTTAGAGCTGCATGGCCGTCTCTTTAAGGTTCCGGCTTCAAAACGCCGTGCCCGGATTGAAAAACTGCTTGCTTTTGTAGATTTAACGGCACGCGCGCATACAGCTGTAGAATATTTTTCAGGGGGGATGAAAAGACGCCTGATGATTGCCCGTGCCCTGGTGCATGAACCCCGCCTCCTTTTCCTGGATGAACCAACGGTGGGCCTTGATCCCCAGGTGCGCCGCAAGATATGGGATCTGATCAGGAATTTAAACGGTCAGGGGATTACAGTTTTACTGACTACGCACTATATTGAAGAGGCCGAACTGCTTTGCCATCGCGTGGGAATTATGAACAAAGGCCAATTAATTGCCCTGGGGACACCCGCGGAACTGAAGGCCCGGGTAGGTGATACAGTTGTAGAGGTGCCTCATAACAGCGAAACAAGGTACCTGGTATTCGAAAACAGGAAAAAAGGGCTGCAGCACGCAGCAACATTAAAAGAAAATTTAGTAATCAGGGAAAGCAACTTAGAGGATGTATTTGT
>JAAYRR010000058.1 GCA_012518675.1 Bacillota bacterium | reverse complement strand
TCCCTTGTTTTCCCTAAATCTACTATCTGTAAGGATAGGTAAAATCTCATCAAGTCTTTCATATATGGTTTTCACTTATATCCCTCCCAACATAGCCTTAAGATATATACCATCACCCTTTTTGTCTAGGTAATCTACTAATTCTTCTTCCATCAGAGGCCTGGTTATTTCAATATCCTTATTGCTTTTCTTAACAAATCCCGCTTCAGTCAGTATTCTTTTGTAGACCTGCTTTAATTTATAAAAGGTGTAGTCTTTCCAACCTGCAACCTGTTGATTTTGCTCTGCTTTCCTATGGAAAAAAACAGCAAAGTCCTTGTCTGTAATTAAATAATCTCTAATAAGATATTTATCCCTATATACTTCCTGCATAAACTCAAAGAAAAGCCTGTCTGTTTTCAAAATAGAGTATAGGGCTATCTGCTTGCTTGTTTCAAGATTACCCTTTACCAACTTATCAAGTAGAGTTTCATCTAAAACCTCTAATCTTTCCATGATAGTTGAAGCAATTTCCCTAATTCTGTTCTCTGAATTTAATGAAAATATATTTTCATCTAATGCTTTTTGTCTTATATCATTTAAGGCAATCCCTTGTAAACAAAGGCTTGAAGCCTTCTTTAATTCTAGAAAAAGGTAGGACCTAGCTTTTATTGTTGACCTATATTCTAACATATCTTACAACAACACCCCCACTTCGTGGCCATTTTCATTGATAAACATTATACCATTGTTTGAATCCAAATGCAGGAAAAAATAGAATTTACTTATAAATTGTGAATTAGCACATAGTCTTCTCCAAAACCAAATCATTTTAATCAGATTATGACGGTATAAACCACTCCACCTTTCCCTTCCAATTTGATTAAATTTTATCAAATTGGAAGGGAAAGGTGGACAATGCAAATCGTTCATAATTTCAATATTTCCCCCCGGGAATACTTTCAAAGAGGTAAGGAAAACGATTTTACCAGCATCAATATTTGCCCCTGCTGTGCATACCCTTCCACCCTGCCTAAACATGGTTTTTACTGGCGCAATGCCCTTTTTTTAAAGTTTCATTACCGCATCCCCATCATCAGGTTTAAGTGCCCCTCTTGCAGCAGAACAATATCATTGCTGCCTGATTTTTTGCTACCCCACTTCCAGTATTCGCTGGCATATATTTTAGAGGCAGTGAAACAGTTTTTTGTACAAAGAAAAACTGCAATATGTTACCAGCTCTTGCAGTTTTACCGGCGGCGATTCCAAAGGAACCTGAACATACAAGAAAATAATCGGGAAAAGATTGCTCTTTTTCGCTATGGGCTCATTGCGTCTCTTTTGAACGGCCAGGTGACATCCAAACAGGACTATTTAGCTGAAATATGCAGCCTGGTGCACCAGGTGCCGTACTATGGGGCCAAAGAATACAGGCCGAAGACGGTTGAAAATTGGCTGGGTATCTACAAAAAAGAAGGTTTTGCCGGACTAAAGCCCAAACAGCGTGCCGATAAGGGACAGGCCCGCAGCATCCCGGCTGATCTGAGAGGAACCATTTTAGAATTAAGGGAACAAAGAAGGGATCTTCCCGTTTCCATGTTCCAAGGAAAACAGCAAGCTTTTTGCCTCGCAAAGTGCCCGGGAAGCCCGCGGCCGCCTGGAATATTTAAAGAAGGCGCGCGGCATGGGGCTATTGGTGGGCGAACCCGGTGCCGGTAAAACCTTTACGCTGCGCTGTTTTACCGAGGAACTTAATCCTGCTTTGTTCAAGCCTGTTTACTTCCCCCTTTCCACAGGGACAGTCATAGATTTCTACCGGGGGA
>JAAYRR010000009.1 GCA_012518675.1 Bacillota bacterium | reverse complement strand
GCTGGCACAAAAGGAAAAGCCCGCCTATAATAAACATCTGCAGCTTTTAGAGTCTATCGCCGGCCAAAAGCTGGAACAGCAAAGAAAAGAACACCCCCCGCCCTATGAGGCTGTTTATGACTATGAATTTAGGGAAATAATGGAGTCGTGCCGGTTGTTCCTGCGGGTCGAAGAAGAAAATGCGGCATTGAGCACCCCCGTTTACCTGGAACTGACCTTTGGCTTGGAAGGGATGGAAAACAAAGAAATTCAGGGAGAAATCCCGCCGGTAAGGATTGATCTTCCCTCCGGCCGCCATCTTTTGCTGCGGGGCAAGATCGATCGGGTGGACCGCCTGCCAGCGGACGACGCCTACCAGATCTGGGATTACAAAACCGGCGGCACCTATGCCTTTGAACCCGGCAGCATGTTTTGGGGAGGCCGGCAGCTGCAGCATGCCCTTTATGGGTTGGCCTGGGAGCAGATCTGTAAGCGTAAAGGTATCTGCAGTGAACCTGTAATTTTGGGTTGTGGCTACCTTTTCCCAACAATTAAAGGAGAGGGACAGCGTGTTATGCGCCCTTTTCAAGAGGGCCGGGCCAAGGCCCTGGAAATTTTAGATTCTTTAGGTGATCTTTTGGACAGCGGCACTTTTGTCATGACCCTGGAGCCTGATGTAGACTGTACCTTCTGTGATTACGCAGTTATTTGCGGGATGGGCACCTTTGGCCCGGCGGTAGAGGAAAAAATAAGCAAGGCAGAGGGTGGGGCCTTGGCAAAATATTACCTGCTGCGGCAGATAAAATAACGGCCGGTCTCACTGCGGCCGTGGAAAGGAAAAGCCATGCAATTAAAAGATGAAGAAGCACGTAGAAAAATAGCCGAAGAGTTGGGGATTAATATCCTGGTAGAGGCCGGGGCCGGCTCGGGTAAGACCACCAGCCTGATTAAAAGGATGGTGAACCTCATTGGACGCGGCCGGTGCAGGGTGGAAGAAATGGCGGCAATTACCTTTACCCGCAAGGCTGCTGCTGAACTACGGGAAAAGTTTCAGGACGGGCTGGAAAAAAGGTTTCGGGCGGCAGCCAACCCCCAGCTTAAGCAGAAGCTGGGCGAGGCCTTGCTGAACTTAGATCGCTGTTTTTTAGGGACTATCCACGCCTTTTGTGCGCGGCTGCTGCGTGAAAGGCCGGTGGAGGCGGGCATTGATCCCGGCTTTGAAGAACTGGATGCGCTGCAGGAGGTTGTTTTTATCGATCGCGCCTGGCAGGAATATCTGCTCTGGGTTAAGTTAAACCGGCCGGAACTGTTGTCCCATGTAGAAAAAATTGGTGTTTCCCCGGAGGACCTGAAAGGATTTTTCCATACCTTCAATGGCTATCCGGACGTGTGCGTTCCTTTGGCCGGCAGCCCCGTGCCAAACTTTTCTACCGCCCTGCAAAATTTAAAGGCCCTGCTGCAAAAAGTGTATCCCTTTATCCCGGACCCGCCGTATGAGGATCGCTATGACGCGCTGCAGAAAAAAATCAGGGGGGCGCAGCGCATGCTAAACAAGTTTGATCAGGGGAACCCGGTCTATGCCGCCCGGGTGCTTTCCCTTTTTACCGGGGCTCCGCAGATTGTGCAAAAATTGTGGACGGATAAAGAAGAAGCTAAAAATGCCCGGGAAGAGTTTGCAGATTTCAGACAGTTCCAGGCGGGGCCACTGTTGCAGGCATGGCGTGAACATTGCTACGCACAGATCGTCAGTTTTTTGCTGCCGGGCCGGAAATTTCTGGCTGATTTTAAAGATCAACATTCGGTCTTGGGTTTTAACGACCTGCTGTTCAAGGCTGCACAGCTGCTGCGGGAATCCCCGGCAATAAGAGAATATTTCCAGCTTAAATACCGCTGTCTGTTGGTGGATGAATTTCAAGACACCGATCCTTTGCAGTCAGAAGTAATGTTCTGCCTGACCGGGGACGATCTGCACCAAAAAAACTGGCAGAAGCTTTCCCCCAAACCCGGTTCTCTTTTTGTCGTCGGTGATCCCAAGCAGTCCATCTACCGTTTCCGGCGTGCTGATATCGATACCTACAACTTAGTGAAAAAACTTATTGCAGCCGGTGGGGGAGAAGTTCTCTCGTTGACCACAAATTTCCGCTGCCTGCAGCCCTTGGAGGATTTTAATAACAGGGTCTTTGGACAGCTGTTGGCCCCCCAGGAAAACCGTTACCAGGCTCTTTTCAGCCCTGTTGATGCCTGGCGCAAGGAGGGGGAGGGCACCGCCTGCGGCGTTAAAATATTGCCGGTAGGCGCCGGATACACCAAGAAGGAGGAGATCGTCCGGCAGGATGCCCGCCAGGTAGCCTCTTTTATAAGCCAGGCCCTGCAAGGCCGGCTTAGTTTGGCCCGTTCGCAGGAGGAAAAGCGGGCCGGGTTGACTGCAACCCCCTGCCCCGGGGATTTTTTAGTCATTCTCAGTTATAAAGATCTGATGGAAACCTACGCCCGCGCCCTGGAGGAACAGGGGATACCGGTAACCATGACCGGGGGCAGTTCGCTGGCAGAAAGCCCGGAACTGCATGAACTGCTGAAGCTGCTCCAGTACTTGGATGACCCGGACAACCGCGTACTGTTGATAGCAGTGCTGAAAGGACTTTTTTTTGGCGTCAGCGATGAAATGCTGTACCGCTTTAAAATGAGCGGCGGCATTTTTAGCCCCTGGGCCCCGTTGCCGGCAGCTGCAGAATCAGACCTTAAGGAATTTTTAGGCGATGCTTTCCGCCGCCTGGCCCGCTACTTGCGGTGGAAAGGAAGCGATCCCCCGGCTGTGGTGTTGGCCAGAATTATTGAAGATTTGGGCCTGGTTCCCTTTACACTGGCCCAGCCCTTGGGGGAGAGAAGCTGCAGCTACCTTTACCAGGTGCTGGAATATACCCGCCAGGGGGAGGAAGACTGCGGGGATTCTTTCCAGCAGATGGTTGCGCAGGTGGAAAGCCTGTTGCACACCAATGTGGAAGAAGAGCTGGAATTGGATGCCTCCCGCGGGGATTGTGTCCGGTTGATGAACCTGCATAAGGCCAAAGGGCTGGAGGCCCCGGTAGTCATCCTGGCCCACCCCTGCAAAAGGGTGGAAGTCACTCCAGATCGCATTGACAGCCATATCGTCAGGACCGGTGAAAAACCGGGCGGCTATTTTTCCTTTACACAGCGAAAGGGCTACCAAAGTATAAAAATTGCCCAGCCTCCTGGTTGGGAGGCTTATGCTGCGGAAGAACAAAAATACTTAGAGGCGGAGAAAATCAGGCTGCTTTATGTGGCTGCCACCCGGGCCCGCAACCTGCTGATTATCTCCACTGGCGGTAAAGACAATAGAAAAAACCCCTGGCGGGAGCTGCTGGAAAGCCCCGCGGTGGATCATATAGAAACAATAGAGATAAAGGATGCTACAGAAACAGCGGCAACGCACCCCCCTGCAGTAACACTGCCAACAGGGGAAAGAGGGGAAAGTAGGGTGCCCGGGGAAGGTGGGGAATCTATTGAAACTGCAACAAACTTAGATGAACTTTCAGCCTTTCGGGCACAACTGCCCAAACGGATTGCAGCAGCCTCGCGCCGGGGCTGGCACAGGATACAGCCCTCAGAAGTTAGGTTTAAAGCAAGCCGGGCGGCAGGGGAGGCCTGGGGAGGGGAAGAAAGTGGCTGGGAAGAAGGCGGCTTGGAAAAAACAGGGCTAATTTTTGGTGGGAAACCAGGGGAGGCTGCTGCTTCCACGGCCCCCACACCTGTTGGGGGAAGGAAGGAGGCGTTGTCTGCGGAAGAACAAGGGGCACCGTCCGCTGAAAAGCCCGGGGCAATGCCTGTTGAAGAACAAGGAACACTGCCTGAAAAAGCGCCCGGGACGGGGCTTGTTGTGGCCGGTGGTGCAGAATGGGGCAGCCTAATGCACCGCGCTTTGGAGGCTCTGGTAAAAGACAGGGCAGATCTGGAAGAGTTTCTCCTTGCAGAACTGGAAGCCTTCAACCTGCCTGCAGAGCTTCTTCCCACTGTTATGCAGGAACTGGAACGTTTTAGGGGCACTGCCCTCTGGCAGAAAATCCAGGCAGCTGGGGAAAACAAGCATACGGAGGTACCTTTTTCGTTTTATGTTGATGAAAACCATCCCCTATATACCTTATTCAGCAAGGAAGCAACAGGCCGCCTGCCGGTTTTGGTAAACGGTGTGATCGACTTGATTTACCGGGATGCGGAGGGGTGGGTTATCGTGGATTATAAGACCGGCCGGGTTGCGGACGAAACTGCCCTGCGTCGCCTGCTTACCCAATACACCCCCCAGGTTTACGCCTATGCCCGGGCCTGGGAAAATTTAACCGGTGAAAAAGTGGCCGGCGGCGAACTTTTCTTCCTGGATCTGCAGCGTTCCTGCCGGGTTTACCCTTGGAAAACATAAAGGCGGTAACGGGTACAGGTTCATTGCAGGTTATTTAATAAATTAATCAGGCTATTAGAAGGGGGGGTCCCACAGTGTTAAATGCTTTGGTTTTGATACCACTGTACATTGTTTTGCCGGCCTTAATTCTATATTTGGTTGTGAAATTGACCGTAAAACACGCTATACGGGAACTAAAGGACGACGGAACGATTAAAGGTTAAACGATTTAAATGCAATTAAAAGCAGGGAAACGGGGCCTATTTACAGAAAGTAAGGAGAATAATGTCAAACCGGTTTTCAGGTTTTTAGGGGAACCTCTGGTAATAATGCCGCAGAAAGGTAATAATATTTAGACTGCTGTTTACCGTTGTTTAAAGTTCGTTGTTTGTGATCTTGTTTATTATCTTGTTTATTATAAGGAAAGGATGAATTTGGGGTGGGAACAAAAAAGCCTACCAGGGAAGAAGCTTGGGCACTGCTGAATAAATACAATCAAAGCGATGCCTTGCTTAAACATGCTTTGGCTGTAGAAGCAGTGATGGCCCATTTTGCAGAAAAATTTGGTGAAGAGGACCCGGAAAAGTGGCGTATAGTAGGGTTAATCCATGATCTGGACTATGAAAAGTACCCAGAGGAACATTGCAGCAAGACACGGGAACTATTGGCAGAGGCAGGCTGGCCGGAAGATTATATCAGGGCCGTGCAAAGCCATGGCTGGAAAATTTGTTCAGATGTGGAACCGGTGGAGAAGATGGAAAAGGTTCTCTACACGATTGATGAACTAACAGGCCTGATTGTTGCTACGGCGCTGATGCGCCCCAGCAAGAGCCTTTTGGATCTGAAGGCTAAGTCGGTGAAAAAAAAGTTTAAACAGAAAAATTTTGCCGCCGGTGTAAACCGGGCAGTGATTGAAGATGGTTTGCAGCTTTTAGGCATGGATTTAACTGAAGTGATTACTGAAACCATCAAAGGCATGCAAGCTGTAGCTGAGGAATTGGATTTAAAAGGTAACCTCTAAAAAAAGGACTTGATAAAATGAAAAAGCCAACCAAAGAAAAACCAGCCTTGTTAATTATTGATATGGTGAAAGACAACCTTAATCCTGAACACCCGTTTCCCATCACAGAGGCGGCGATTCGGATTGTACCGGCCATTAATAATACTATAAAACTGTTTAGAAACCAGGGTTGGCCGGTGGTTTTCTCTACAGATGCCTTTCATGAGGATGATTTTATTTTTGGTGGACGGATGAAACCACATTCGCTGGCGGGTACTCCCGGGGCAGAAATTGCCGATCAGCTCGACTATAAACCGGAAACCGATGTGTGGCTTCCAAAACCCCGGTTTTCAGCCTTTTTTAAGACCGGACTGGAAAGCATACTGTTTAAAAACGAGGTAACCCTTTGTGCTTTGGCCGGCATTTCAACCAATTTTTGCGTTTTATCCACGCTGATGGACGCTATCTGCTATGACTTCAAAGTGATCCTGTTGGAGGACTGTACTGCAGCTGGTTCAGAAGAGATGCATGCCGGGACGCTGGCCTTGTACAGGCGTAATCCCCTCGATCCCTTGCTAAGAATTGCCTCCTCCACTGATTTGGGTGAAATATTGGCGATTTCCGGAAAGCAACAACACTAATTCAAAAATTCAAAGGAAGGATGGTTTGCATGGCTAAGCAAAAACCTGTAGCAACTATCGAAATGGAAAACGGTGGTCTGATTAAGATAGAGCTGGACCCGGATAATGCGCCCAATACCGTCTGTAATTTTATCGAGCTGGCGGAGAAGGGATTCTATGAGGGCCTGATCTTTCACCGGGTTATTCCCGGTTTTATGATCCAGGGGGGCTGTCCCCAGGGGATAGGGATCGGTGGGCCCGGTTATGCCATTAAAGGGGAATTCGCCATGAACGGCCATAAAAACGAAATAACGCACAACAGGGGCGTTATTTCCATGGCCCGTTCACAGTTGCCTGATTCTGCTGGTTCCCAGTTTTTTATTACCGTAGCTGATGCGCCGCACTTGGACGGCCAATATGCCACTTTTGGCATTGTAACCGCAGGCATGGAAGTTGCCGACAAAATTGTGGAAACAGAAAGAGATAGAACAGATAAACCCTTGGTAGACCAGCAGATCAAAAAGGTGACCATTGAAAAGTTTGGTGTGGAATATGATCCACCGGAAAAGATGTAAGGCTTCTGTGGCCGGTGATTGCTTAGTAGCCATGTGATTGGGTAGCTGGTTGTCGGCTGCATATATTATTACCAGGCTAT
>JAAYRR010000057.1 GCA_012518675.1 Bacillota bacterium | reverse complement strand
CTTTTTACTTTTTATAGTTGTTTTGGGTCATGAACTTACACATGCCCTTGCTGCTAAAGTATGTGGGGTTAAAATTTATAAGGTTGAGCTTTTCCCTTTTGGCGGTGTGGGCTACCTGACCAACCCTTTGGAATTCAATCCTAAGAAAGAATTTATTGTGGCTGGGGCGGGCCCTGTTTTTAATTTGGTCTTGTTTCTTTTTTTGTGGAATTATCGGTTGGGTCTTTATGGTACGCCTCTTTACGCTGACAACCCATTGGTTTTATTTTTATGCAAAGCAAACCTTTTTTTATTTTTTTTTAATCTGCTTCCCGCCCTTCCTTTGGATGGGGGCAGGCTTTTGCGTGCCTCCCTAAGCCCGCGTCTGGGCTTGTACAAGGCTACTGAAATGGCCGCCTCTTATGGGAAATGGCAGGGGGTGCTTTTAGTTTTGGCAGGACTGTTGTTTTCATATTACGATTATTTACATCTTTCTGTTTCTTTAATGGGCCTGTTCTTATACCATGCGGCCGGGCGTGAACAAAAATCTGCCATCTACATTTTTTTGCGTTACCTTTTGCGTAAGGAAAAAATGTTAAAGAAACAGGGAATTCTCAAGGGAGAACAGCTGGTGGCCATGGATAATACTACTATTCTGGAAGTCTTGAAACGTTTTAGACCGACACGTTACCATCAGGTTGTGGTGCTCGATCAGTCCTGCCGGGTGCGTAAGCTGTTATCAGAAAGCCAGGTTGTGGAGGTAGCTTTACAGCAGGGTCTGGACCTTACCTTAGGAAGATTGGTACATCACAGAAGTTGGAGGGAAAAAAAACAAATTTCCCTTTAAAAACTGGATTAAAATATTTTTGGAAAACTTGTTCTATACTAATGTAATATTTTTGCCGGGGATGCGAAAGGTTTGTTTCCGGGACAACTTTGGTTTTGTTTTGTGAAAAATGTGGTGAAAAAAGGGATTATTTTGAACAGGCCCCGGTTTTTCCTGTTAATGGCCGGGGTTTTATGGTAAAATCTGGTGAGGGCGAGGGTAAAAACCTGCTGCATTCCCGGAAGAACGTTTCAATTGGCTGCAAATCAGGTATAATATAAATTAACCCCATAGAAAGAAAGAGCTGAACTAATTGTCTGGTAAGGATTTAGACGCTATATTTGAAGAAGTGCAAAAACCGGCGCGTTACTTGGGCAGGGAAATAAATGTTGTCCGGAAAGATCCCAGCCGGGTAAAAACACGCCTGGCGTTGGTTTTTCCAGATCTTTATGAAGTCGGGATGTCCCACCTGGGTTTAAAAATACTATATGGTCTGGCCAACCAACGGGAGGATGTTTACGCTGAAAGATTTTTTGCCCCGGCAGGGGATTTAGAGAAGCTTCTGCGGCAGCGGGGAATTTATCTTTTCAGCCTGGAAACCCATACCCCCTTGCAAAGTTTTAACCTGGTTGGTTTTACTTTACAGTATGAACTGAGCTATACTACTATTCTTAAGATGCTTTCTTTGGGGGGCGTGCCCCTGCAGACTGCACAGCGGAAAGAGGAGGATTCCTTTGTTTTGGGAGGGGGGCCCTTAGCTTTAAATCCGGAGCCATTGGCACCTTTTTTTGATTTTTTTGTATTGGGTGACGGGGAGGATGTATTGCCCGAAATTTTAAACAAATATGCAAGTTGGAAAAAAGGTGCAGGCAGCAGGGAGGCTTTTTTGTTGGACCTAGCCGGTATACCCGGTATCTATGTGCCTTCCTTTTATGAACCGCTTTACGACGGGGAAAAATTTAACGGGGTAAAATGTTTAAAAGCAGCAGCGCCTTTGCCGGTAAAAAAAAGGGTTGTCAACGACCTGGAAAATACCTTTTATCCTGAGTCCTTTATTGTTCCATATATGGATGTGGTGCATGACCGGGCCATTTTGGAAATTTTCAGGGGTTGTTCCCAGGGTTGCCGTTTTTGCCAGGCCGGTTATATTTACAGGCCGGTGCGGGAACGCTCTGTAGCAAAGCTGAAGGGCCAGGCCCGGGCGATCATCAGGCAAACGGGGTGGGATGAAATTTCCCTTTCTTCGTTAAGCAGCAGTGATTATTCGCAGATAGAAGAACTTATTGCCGGGCTGCAACAAGAATTTGCCGGCAGGCATGTCCGCTTGTCTTTGCCTTCCCTGCGGGCCGATCCTTTTTCGCTGCATTTGGCGGACAAGGTGCAGGAAAAGCGGGCCGGGGGTGTTACTTTTGCCCCAGAGGCCGGTTCCCAACGTTTGCGGGACGTAATCAACAAGGGTATTACTGAAAAGGAAATTCTGGCAGCGGCTGAACAGGCTTTTATAACGGGGCGCAGCCATATTAAACTTTATTTTATGCTGGGTTTGCCAACCGAAACAGAAGAGGATCTATGGGAACTGGTAAGGTTAGTAGAAAAAATATCAGCTCTCCGCCAGCTGGCCGGAAAAAGAAGGCATTCCTTAAGAATTGTGGTCAGCGCTTCCACCTTTGTACCCAAACCGCATACCCCTTTTCAATGGGAACCACAGCTAAAAATGGCGGAGGTCAAAAGCCGTCAGCAATTTTTACGTGAACAGCTCCGTAAAATAAAAGGGGTGCAGTTTACCTGGCCGGCTGCAGAGATGAGCTTTTTAGAGGCCGTTTTTTCCCGCGGGGACAGGCGTTTGGCTGCCGTTTTAGAAAAAGCTGTAGCCCTGGGAAGCAGGCTGGAGGCCTGGAGCGATAGGTTTGACTTTGCCCTTTGGGAAGAGGCTTTTGCCGGCGAAAAGGTTGATCCCTGCTTTTATGCCTACTACAAGCCGGCCTTGGACGATCCTTTGCCTTGGGATCATCTTTCTTCCGGGGTAGCAAATAAGTACCTGCAAAAAGAATATGAAAAGGCTTACCGGGCGGAGGTAACCCCTGATTGCCGCCGGGAGGGTTGTCAGGGGTGTGGTTTACAAAATTGTCCCCTGAAACAGGTGAAGAAAAATGTACCCTTATAGGCTCTGTTTTTGCAAGGAAGGGGCTTTAAGATATATTTCCCACCTGGATCTGCAACGTACTTTTGGCCGTGCTTTGCGGCGCACAGATATTCCGGTTGCTTACAGCCGGGGTTTTAATCCTCAGCCGCGGCTGAGGTTTGCCCTGCCCTTGGCTTTGGGGGTTGAAGGCAAAAACGAATATTTGGATCTTGATCTCAGTGCCCCCCTGCAGGAAAATATAATAAAGGAAACCCTGAACGCACAGCTACCGGCAGGTTTGCGGGTCAAAAATGTTTCTGCGGTGGAATCCAGTCAACCTTCCCTTTCCTCCCTGGTACAGGCCGCCCTTTATGTTGTTGACCTGTCTGTCTGTCCTGCAGATCTGTCCCGGGGACTGAACAGTCTTTTGCAGGCCCAAGAACTTTTTGTGGAACGGCGAGGCAAAAAGGGTACGAGAAAAATTGATATCAGGCCTTTTATTCATAGGTTGGAGATCCGGAAACAGGAAAAAGGGGAGGCGCTCCTGATGCTGCTGGCTGCCGGCAGCCGGGGAAGCGCCCGCCCACAGGAGGTACTTGCGCTTTTACCGGCTAGAGGGTTCAAGGATAAAATTTACCGGGCGGACCTTTTTGTTTTCAGGGCCGGGGAACTGGAAACTCCCGGAGGAGTTTCTGTGGAGCGTTACGTGGAGGTATTTTATGGAAAAGAAAATTGTGATTAATTATAACGATAAACAGACCCGGGTCGCACTACTGGAGGACGACCAGGTTATGGAAATATATATGGAACGGCCTGTGCATCAACGCATGGTCGGTAATATTTATAAAGGCAAAGTTGAAAATATTCTTCCGGGTATGCAAGCTTCCTTTGTAAACATCGGCGAGGGTAAAAATGCTTTTCTTTATGTGGGGGATGTCCCCTACGATGGAAACCGGAAAAAAAATGAAAAAAAGGTACCTATCCAGCGCCGTTTACATGTCAAGGAGGAAGTTTTAGTTCAGGTTATGAAAGAATCCTTTGGCAGCAAAGGGGCCCGTTTGACGGGCCATATTACTTTACCGGGGCGCTACCTTGTTTTGATGCCCGGTATGAACTATGTAGGTGTTTCCCGGCGCATTGAAAACCCCCGGGAAAGGGAAAGACTTAAAAAAACAACGGAGGACTTGCGCCCCGAAAACATGGGGGTTATTGTGCGTACAGCTGCTGAAAGCACGCAAAGCATTTGCTTGAAAAAGGATTTAAAGTTCCTTTTGCGCCTTTGGGATGATATCCAAAATTCTTATGAAAGGGAAAAAGCGCCGGCCCTGCTCTACCGGGATGAAGAGCTAATTTACCGCGTTGTGCGAGATTTTTTTAATGAGTCTGTCCAGGAATTGGTTATCGATCACGAACGGGAATATTTAAAGGTGCTAAAAATCTTGGCCGGCCTTTCGCCGAAGCTAAAAAAAAGGGTTGTCTATTACCGGGGTAGCGCGCCTATTTTTGAACATTTCAACGTCGAAACAGAAATTGAACGGGCCTTGGGCCGCCTGGTCTGGCTTGACTGCGGGGGATATCTGGTTTTTGATGAAACAGAGGCTTTGACAGTGGTTGATGTCAATACCGGGAAATATACCGGTAAAAAGAACCTGGAGGAAACTATTTTAAAAACAAACTTGGAGGCTGCAGAGGAGATCGCCAGGCAGATACGTCTGAGGGATATCGGGGGCATGATCATTGTTGATATTATCGATATGAATGTGGCGGAACACCGCCAACAGGTTTTGGAACGGCTCCAACAGGGTATGGGCAGGGATCGGACTAAAAACCAGGTGCTGGGCTTTACTTCCCTGGGGTTGATTGAAATTACCAGGAAAAGGGTAACACAAGGCCTATCAGCGATGATGCAGCAGCCCTGTTCTTATTGCCATGGCAAGGGCCGGGTTCTTTTGCCGGAGGTGGTCAGCAGCCGGGTGGAACGGGAACTGAAAAAGATTTTGCATCGCCGTGACGTTGAAGCGGTGCTTGTAGAAATGAACAGCGAAGTAGCGGCTTTGCTAATCGGCAGCGGGGGGGCTTATTTAAAAAAGCTGGAGGCAGAAACCGGCAAAAATATTTTTATACGCGGTTCAGACGGTATGCATGTCGAAAAATATAATATTTTAATGTCCGGCTCCCTACAAGAAGTGGCCCGGCATGCCCTGCCGGTAGAAGAAGGGGGCCTTTACCGGGTGACGGTGGAGGAACCCCATTTTTCAAACCCCGGACATGGAATTGCCCGCCTGGACGGCTATGTTTTGGATATTGAGGCCGGGGGCAGCCTGGTAGGTGAAGAAGTGCAGGTGGTGATTAAAGAAGCAACACGCACCTTTGCCCGGGCGGTTATCTGGAAAAAAGAGCTCCACCATGATCTATTTTAATATATTGCCTACAGGGGCTGGAAGGGTGAAAGGACTTTGAATATCAGGGGCTTACAGAAAACAAGCCTGCTTGATTTTCCAGGGGGGATCTGTGCTACGCTTTTTGTCGGCGGCTGCAATTTGCGCTGTCGCTATTGCCACAACAAAGACCTGGTTTTGAACCACACGGCCCTTCCTTATTATCCTCCCCACGAAATCATAACTTTTTTACAAAAAAGAAGCTCTCTGCTGGATGGTGTTTGCATTTCCGGGGGGGAACCCACCTTGCGGGGGGTTGAAACCATGCTGCCTTTTTTAACTGCTGTGAAAAATGTCGGTTTGAAGGTTAAGCTCGATACCAATGGGACGCGGCCGGCGGTGGTTGGTAAACTTATTCAGGCAGGCGTTCTGGATTATATTGCTGTAGATATTAAAGGCCCTTGGGAAAAGTATCCTTTGATTACCGGAGTGGATATAGATCCGGGGACTGTAAAAGAAACCGTGGCTTTGCTGAAAGGTTGTGCCTCGCGGCAGGAATTTCGGACAACGGTAGTTCCCGGCCTGCTGACAGCAGCTGACCTGCTTTGGATAGCGAAGGAAATTGAGGGGTGCCCAAAGTATGTCTTACAGCAGTATCGTCCCCCCGCCGCGCCGATCGATCCGGCCTTTTCCGCCGGACAACCTTTTTCACATGAAAAAATCCGGCAGGTAGCCGAAACCTGCCGGCAATATGTTCATGTGCTGGAACTGCGGGGTTTTTAATGCCTGCCGTTTTTTACTGTAGTTCTTTTAGGAAAGACTCCAGGCGATCAAGACCGCGGCGTATGTTTTCCAATGAAGTTGCGTAGGAAAGGCGTACAAACCCGGGGGCACCGAAACCTTTGCCCGGCACCAGGGCCAGCAGGTAGTGTTCAAGAAGTAATGCTGCTAAATGATCGCTGTCTGTGACAGTTACATTCTTGAATTTACGGGAAAAGGTTTCTTCTACATTTACAAAAAGATAAAATGCCCCCTGCGGTTCGGTACAGGTTAGCAGCGGCATTTTGTTAATACGTTCCAGGGCGTAGTCCCTGCGTTCTAAAAAAGAGCGGCGCATTACTTCCACACAGTCTTGCGGTCCGCCCAAGGCAGCCAAGGCAGCCCTTTGGGCAATGGAATTAGGGTTGGAGGTCGTATGGCTTTGAATGCCGGACATGAGCGCGGCAATTTCTGTTGCTGAGGCAGTATAACCGATCCGCCAACCTGTCATGGCGTAGGTTTTGGAAACACCGTTGACAACAACGGTTTGTTTTTTAATTTCATCCCCCAATGATGCGATGGAAAAATGCTCCCTGCCATCGTAGACTAGCTTTTCATAAACTTCATCCGAAATGATGTAAAAGTTATATTTCAGGGCTGCTTCAGCTAGCTCCGCCAGCTCTGCCCTGTTATAAACCTGGCCCCCGGGGTTACCGGGGCTATTTAAAATTAGGGCTTTGGTCCGGGGTGTAATATATTTTTTCAACGTCTCGCCCCTAAGCTTATAGCCATGTTCCTTTTTTGTTGTTGCAAATACCGGCAGCCCCCCGTTTATTTTGACCTGTTCGGGGTAGCTTACCCAATAAGGAATTGGGATAATTACTTCATCACCTTCGTTTAAAAGGGCGGTAAAAATATTGGTTAACGAATGTTTAGCCCCGTTGCTAACCACAATTTGCTGCGGTTTATATTGCAGGGCATGGTCTTGTAAAAATTTTTTACAGATTATTTCCTTCAGTTCTGGGGTACCGCTTGCCGGGGTATAGCGGGTAAAACCCTGTTCTAAGGCAGTTACGGCTGCTTCCCTAATATGCAGGGGTGTGTCGAAATCAGGTTCGCCGGCACCAAAACCGATTATGTCCTGGCCTTCACTGCGTAACTGTTTGGCTCGGGCGTCAATACTCATGGTGGGGGAGGGGGAAACCTGTAAAGCCTTACGGGAAAACATTTTATCACCTCATCAATATAAAAATTATGCTGCGCCGGGGCAGGATGCTTTACTGTAATCCTGCCCTTTTCAGGAAATAGGCGGCGCAGCATCTTACTTTCAGTTTACCGGTCCTAATCCCGCCGGTTTTCAAACGACTGTTTAGTATTTTATCCATTCTGCCGGTAAAAAGCAGTCATATACTGGGCCAGTGTTTCTGCACCCTGCAGGGGCATGGCGTTGTAAAGAGAAGCCCTGATGCCGCCGACAGAACGATGGCCCTTGAGGCCCACAAGACCTTCCTGTGCCGCCCCGGCAACAAAAATTTTTTCCAGTTCTTCATTTGGCAGGCGGAAGGTGATATTCATATTGGAACGGTTTTCCGCGTCAGCATGTCCCCGGTAAAAGCCCCCGCTTTGATCGATAGCCTGATAAATCAGTGCGGCCTTCCGGGCATTTAGTTTTCCCATAGCCGGCAGTCCTCCTTGTTTTTTAAGCCATTGCAGAACCAGATAGACCAGGTAGATGGCAAAAACAGGCGGTGTGTTATACAAAGAACGTGCTTCAGCATGGGTTTTGTAACTGAGTATTGCAGGAATGTCAGGGGATACTTTTTCCAACAAATCTTTTTTTAAAATTACTACAGTAACACCTGCAGGCCCCAAGTTTTTCTGGGCCCCTGCATACAGCAGGGAAAACCGGTTTAGATCTGTTTCTCCAGAAAAAATATCACTGGACATATCGGCCATCAGGGGAACCCCACCGGTATCCGGGATGTATTTCCATTGGGTGCCGTAGATGGTGTTGTTGGTTGTAATATGTACGTAAGCCGGTGCAGAACTGAATTTAAGTTCTTCCGGCCGGGGGATACGCCGGTAATCATGTTCCTTAGTGGTCGCGGCCACATTTATTGTGCCCAGCCGTTGTGCCTCCTGGTAGGCTTTCTGGGCAAAACTGCCCGTTAAAATATAGTCTGCTGCACCTTCAGGAGGCAGGAAATTTAGGGGCACCAAAGCAAATTGCTGACTGGCGCCACCTTGTAAAAAAAGTGCCTGGTAGGCGGTGGAAAGGCCGCCTAACTCCAGCAACAGTGTTTCAGCAGCACCGATAATTTCTTCAAATTCCCGGGAACGGTGGCTTATTTCGGTAATGGACATTCCCTTTTCCCGGTAATTTAACAGCTGTGCCTGTGCTTCTTCCAGGACTGGTAAAGGTAAGGTTGCCGGCCCGGGATTAAAGTTATATACCCTGTAGGTCATGAACAGACCTCCTAATAAGATGATGGTTAGTGTTTTATTCTTTTATTATAACTGATTTTGGTCCAAATAAAAATATTACTTTAAAAAAACTTGTAAGAATGAAGAATGAATGGGCTGTTGCCTTTACCAAGCGTGTGGCTTTTTCGCCAGTTAGCAGATCTGTGCAGGCTTAAAAGCAGTTTTTATGAACCCTGGTCTACAGGAACTGTTCCATTTATATGAAAAGGACTTGAAGTGCAGTTCACAAACAGTGAACATTCATATTTTATAACAGGGTTGCTGTTGCCAGGTCAAGGAGTTGTTAGCGCCGGGCCTGAAATTTTTTTAGGGCGTGCACAACTTCATTAATTTTAGTTGCTGCGTAATCAACCTCTGCAGCTGTGTTCAGGTAAGAAAGGCTAAAACGCAGGGCTCCTTCCAGCGTATCCTGTTTTAATTGCAGGGCCTGTAAAACATGGCTTGGGTTTTTGCTGTGGGCATGGCAGGCCGCACCGGTGGAAACATAAATATGCTCTTGTTCCAGGGCATGCAAAACAATTTCCCCCTTAAGTCCGGGAAAGGAAAGATTAAAAATATGCGGTGCACCTTCTTCCTTCCGGGGGCCGTTCAGGATCGCCCGGGGGTGTGCGGTTTGTATGGCAGAAATTAGTTTTTCTTTAAGGTTTTGCAGGCGGTCAGCCTTTTCTTTTCTGTTTTGGTCGCTGAGCCGGGCGGCCAAAGCCATGCCGGCAATGCCGGGGATGTTTTCTGTTCCCGGCCGGAGCCCTTTTTCATGTTCGCCCCCCCAGAAAAGAGGTTGTAAAAGGACATCCCGGCGCAGGTAAAGGGCACCAGTGCCTTTGGGGCCATGGATCTTGTGGGCACTTAAACTCAGGGCATCGATTCCATGTTCCACCGGGTTCAGGGGCAGTTTGCAAAATGACTGTACGGCGTCGACATGTAAAAGCACCGCCTGGTTTTTGGCTTTGACAGCAGCAGAAATTTGGGAAAGGGGTTGAACAGAGCCGATTTCATTGTTGATGTGCATAATGCTGACCAGGATGGTTTGGGGGGTTAGGGCGGCGACCACCTTAGCGGGATCGATCAGGCCCTGTTTATCTGGTAAAAGATAGCTGACTGTAAACCCTTCCTGTTCCAACTTTTTAAAAGGCCCCAGAACAGAGGCATGTTCGATAACTGTTGTAATGAGGTGGTTGCCACGCCGTATATTACGGCGGGCCATACCCAGCACTGCTAAATTGTTGGCTTCTGTTCCACCGGAGGTAAAAATAATTTCTTCGCTTTTTACACCCAAAATTTTGGCAATTGTCCGGCGGGAAGCATGCAGTATTCGTTCGGCTTCGCTTCCCCGGCGGTGCAGGGAAGAGGCGTTTCCATATTTTTTCTCCATTACCTGTTGCATTTCTGCAGCCACCTCCGGATAGACACGGGTGGTGGCGCTGTTGTCTAAATAGGCTTCTTGGGCAAACATCGGTTTCACACCTTATGTTTTATTCGGACAATATGGTCCTGCTTTCTATATTTTCCAAGCAACGTGTAATTAACTCCTCCAGGGCAATTTTTTTCTCAGCCCGGGCTAATTGATCTAAGGTGGGCCTGGTAGCAGGATGCCGGGGGATAAAAAGGGTGCAGCAATCCTCAAAAGGGCGGATGGAAATGGGGTAGGTATTTATTTCCCGGGAAATTTCGACGATTTCTTCTTTATCAAAACCGATTAAAGGTCGCAAAACAGGTAAAGCAGTCACTTCATTGATGGCTACTAAGTTTTCCAGGGTTTGGCTGGAAACCTGCCCCAGGCTCTCCCCGGTAAAAAGAACAGTTATTTTTCTTTTTTGTGCCAGACGGTCTGCAATGCGAAACATGACCCTGCGCATTAGGGTGATGAGCAGGGGGCGTGGGCAGCGGGACATAATTTCTTGTTGAATTTCCGTAAAGGGTGCCAGATGCAAGGTGATTTTTTGGCCATAAGCAGCCAACTGTTGGCAGAGATCCAGGACTTTGTTGATCGCACCTTCACCCGTAAAAGGGGGGCTGTGAAAATGGAGGGCCTCAATTTTTACCCCTCTTTTTAGGGCCATCCAGCCGGCCACAGGGCTGTCAATGCCCCCAGAAAGCAAAAGCAGGCCTTTCCCCGTTACACCTACAGGCAGCCCTCCCGGCCCCTGAAAAACCTGGGAATAAAGGTAGGTCTTTTTTTCCCGTATTTCAATGTTTACGAGGGTTTTGGGGTTGTGAACATCAACCTTTAGCCCGGGGTTTTCTTTTAAAAGGTAGGCACCTACAAGCCTGTTGATTTCCGGGGAAGGATACGGAAACTTTTTGTTGGCCCGACGGGTATTGACTTTAAAGGTCATCCCCGGCTGGTAGGAAGCTGCGAGAAGCCGTGCAGCCTGCCGGCAGATCTTATCAAGGTCTAGATCGGCCTGGGATACGGGGCTGATGGAAACGATACCGCATACTTTTTGCAACCGGCGCAGGGCGGGGAATAAATTTTCTTCGGTGGTGGTTACATAGTAGCGTCCCCGGTGAAACTCAACCTGAAAGGGCTGTTTTAAGTTTTGCAGCGCGGCTTCAATATTTTTAAAGAGTTTTTTTTCAAAAAAAGGTCTGTTTTTACCTTTAAGTGCAATTTCCCCATAGCGTATCAGGAGTAAGCTTTCCAACAGCAATTCCTCCCCTCTGATAAGTCAGAAGCCGGCATTTTTAGCCGGCTTTTTCCAAAACAAAAAGAATCCAAAAATATTTTATGTTTTATCGGGGAAAAATATTTGCGGTTGCCCCGGCCTTCCCCTGTTTTAAACAAAACCTTAAAATTATACCGACAGAACTTCTTTAACCCCAGGGATATCTTTTTTCAGTAAACGTTCAATGCCATGTTTCAGGGTTACAGTGGCCATGGGGCAACCCCCACAGGCCCCGGTAAGTTTAACCTTTACAGTTCCATCATCTTCAACGTCGATCAAGACAACATCTCCTCCATCAGCCTGCAGGGCGGGGCGGATTTTTTCCAAACTTGCTTCGACTTGTTCCTTCATGGAGCGGGCACCCTCCTTTAAAATTTTCTGACCTTCATTATACCATAACAAAAAACAGAAACCAACACCGCACCGGTTAAAAAGTAAAATACCAAGATTAAATTGCCGGGTGGGAATGATCATCGTATGCAGTGCTGCCAAGGTATAGGTGCTGCTATACGCTGTTAAAAATGCTGCAACGGGGAGGATAACCCTTGCTTACAATAATATAAAAACAGTGCATGTTGGCGGCACTGCAAACCATGCAGTACAGTGAAAACAGAAAATCTTAGGGAAAACATGCAGCGCTTAAAAAACGTTGCTCCAGGTAAGCCGCCCGCGATCGGGGATATGTTTTAAAAGCATCAGTGCCTCTCCAAAATCCCCCCGGGCGCTGTTTTTGTCCCTGCTGTGCAGGTTTTCCTTGAGCCGGGCCAGTTTCATTTCTAAATTGTCCAGTTCCAGGTGGTCTGTAAACAGGGCCCATTTCTTGCTGGTGTTATCCCAATTTTTTTTAAAAATGACAAAGGACGCGTGGCTTTTGCCCCAGTTTTCCTCGTCCACGGCCCGGCCTACTGTTTCCAACTGGTTAATTAATTGAAGGGAAGTCCGATCAAGATAACGCTGGGTTAACACCCCGGAAATTATAATGATTAGGATAACACCCACTACCAACAGCCAGCCTCCCCATTTGCGTGTCATTGGAATTCATCCTTTCTTTTGGAATAGATATCAATTTGCCCTTCTGTGTTATATTGCGCAAAGAAAATATCTGCCGGATTTTCAATTTTTTGGGCCCGGGCCTGAGCGAAAAGATCCTCCTCCGTAACGCCGGCCAGTTTCATATTCTGTTGGTTTAGCTTGCCATCCATAATTAACGTGATGGGCAGAGCGGGGTCTTTCATGTTGGCCAGGGCCAAATCTTTTACTGTGGGGGGGCGGGCGTCAACTTTTGGAATTACATTCAGGGTGCCGTTGTTTTCCAGAAGGGCGTAGGCAATATCCGACATATTGGGATATTCCTTGTTCCGCAGTTGTTCTAACAAGTCGTTAATGTTCAGACGCAATTTCCGTAAATTTTCAGGAATAGGCCGTCCGTTTTCAATTACCAGTATCGGGGTTCCACAAATAACAGCCCGGGCCCTTTCACTGTGCAAAACAACCAAGGAAAGGAATACCTCGGCAGCCAGCAGGACCAGGATGCCGATAATACCGTTCATTAAAGGGATCCCGGCATCGCCCATGGGAATGACAGCCAATTCGGCAATGACAATGGTAACTACCAGTTCAAAGGGTTGCAACTGGCCGATTTGACGCTTTCCCATCAAGCGCATGACAACTACCAGGAGAGCGTAAAGAATTATTGCCCGGACAGCAATTAAAAGCATAACTATTTCTTCCTCCCGTCAAAATTTCATCTTTATTCTATCCTTAAAAGGGGATTATATGTGTAGTAGCAGAGGCAAACTGGGGTTGGTTTTCCCGGTAAAATGGGTGTATGATCTCCTATAATAATCCCGCCCTGTTTTCTTATACAGGTTTGCCGGCCAACCCCTTTGTGCCGCCGGTTACTGTTGTTGCTGCTTCTGCTGCCTTTGCGGCAGCTGTTGCCGGGGGTAAAGCCTTAAGGGGGCAGGATCAAATTAAACCGTTTTTAAAAGCAGGAAAAGGGAGACTTGTTACCGGTATCACCTGTTTTGTAGCCTATACTTTGGTAGAATTATCCTGATAAGGGGTTGCATGTTGGAAAATGTCGGGTATAATTGAAAAAACGGTTGCTGAAAGGGGCAGGTAAGGGTTGGCGGATGCAAAAAATACTATAGCGGATACAGAAAAAATTTACGATCTTTTAATATTGGGAGCAGGCCCTGCGGGTTTGACGGCGGCAATATACGGTTGCCGTGCCAATTTAAGTGTTTTGGTTTTTGAACAGATGCAGGCCGGCGGTGAAATAGCTTCTACAGACCGGTTGGACAACTATCCTGGTTTCCCGGAGGGGGTAGGCGGTGCAGAATTTGGACAATTACTGGAACAACAGGCCCGGCGCTTTGGGGCGGAAATCAGGTCTGCTGGGATCAAGGAGGTATCCCCGGCGGGGGATCTTCAAAAAGTTTTGACTACCCAGGGTTTGTTTTATGGCCGGACGGTAATTGTGGCTACAGGTACTATCCCGGGGGTTTTAGGTGTTCCGGGTGAGGAAAAGCTGCGGGGCAAAGGTATTTCCTTTTGTGCAACCTGCGACGGTTTCTTTTTCCGGGGGAAAAAAGTGGCGGTAATCGGGGGCGGGGACGCAGCTTTGCAGGAGGCCCTTTTTCTGACACGGTTTGCAGAAGAAATTGTGCTTATTCACCGCCGGGATGAATTCAGGGCAGTTCCCTATTTGCAGGAACAGGTCTTTAAACAGCCCCGGATTAAAATTCTGTGGGACACGGTGGTGAAGGGTTTTAACGGGGAACAGCAGTTGGAGGCAATAGCCGTTGAAAATGTCAAGGATGCTCAAACGGCGGTTTTACCTGTGGATGGCGCCTTTTTATATATAGGCAGGATGCCCAATACCACCTTTATAAAGGGAGTAGAAACAGATGGACAGGGCTATATTATAACCAGCGCAGAAATGGAAACATCGCTGCCGGGAATCTTTGCAGCAGGGGATGTGCGCCGTAAATTTTTACGCCAGGTGATTACAGCCGCTGCTGACGGGGCTATTGCAGCTACTATGGCTGTACGGTACCTGAGTTGAATGCAAATTTGGTTGAATGCAAAATTTGTAACAAAGGGTGGTCAGTTGTCTAAAATCCTGCTATAATTGTATTCCAGGTAAAAATTGGGGATGGCTGACAAGACAACCTCCCCGGTTGTCCCGGGGGGTGTGGATACCATGTGAAAGGAGGAAAAGTGCCGTTGTTTTCCTGCCGGCAAAGACCGGGGGTTGCACGGCACGCATGCAGTGAATACCAAACCTTTGGATGTTAACGATCAACAGTTTCAGAAAGAAATAGCAGGTTCCCATGAACCGGTACTTGTGGATTTTTGGGCTTCCTGGTGCGGCCCCTGTAAGATGGTTGCCCCTGTTTTGGAGGAACTGGCGGCTGATTATCAGGGTAAGGTCAAAATTTTAAAGGTAAATGTTGATGAAAATCCGGATACTGCTTCCCGCTATAGTATTATGAGCATTCCCACCATGATTTTGTTTAAAAACGGGGAACCCATCCAAACCCTAATCGGTTTCCGCAATAAAGAGGAATTAAAAGGTATTATTGACCCGAGTTTATAAGTTTTTGATTTCGTCTATATTCCCCCTCTGTTGGTAATAATAAAGACAGGGGGGGAATTTATTTTGCGCGCGATGTGGAAAGGTTCGTTAGGTTTTGGGCTGGTCAACATACCGGTGCGCCTTTTTGCGGCGACAGCAAGCAAGGAGTTGAAATTTCGTTACCTGCATGCTCCCTGTCATACACCCTTGGAGTATCGCAAAACCTGCCCAACCTGTGAGCGGGAAGTGCCCTGGGAAGAAATTGCCCGCGGCTATGAATATTCAAAAAACAATTTTGTTGTTTTAAGCGAAGAAGAAACAAAGGCGGCTGCCGGCAAGAAGGACGGTCTGATTGAAATCAGCGATTTTGTAAACATGGAGGAGATCGATCCCCTGTATTTTCAAAAAGGGTATTACCTGGTTCCCGACGGCCCCAGCGCCAGATCTTATGCCCTGTTACAGCGTGCCATGCAGGAAACAGGAAAAATTGCGGTGGCCACGTTAACCCTGCGTACAAAGGAATCCTTAGCGGTGGTCAGGACTTATGGAAAGGTTCTTTCACTTTCTACCATGTTTTTCCCGGATGAAGTCCGCCCCTGGCAAGGGTTGCCAGATCTGCCGCAGGGTGTTGAAGTGCGAGAAAAGGAACTGCAGATGGCTAAAGAATTGATTGCGAGCATGGTTGTGCCCTTTACGGCGGACAAATACCAGGATCGGCACCGGGAGGCCCTGCTGGAGCTGATCGCCGCCCGGGTGGAGGGCAAGGAGGTTGCGGTGGCCCCTGCACCGGAAAGGGAAAAGGTGGTTGATTTGCTGGCAGCATTACAGGCCAGTGTGGAAAAAGCACAGGCAGGGAAGAAAAATACGGCTGCAGAAAAGAACGGGGTGTCCCCATCCTGTGCACGTAAAAAAGAACCTGTAACTGCCAAAAAGTAGGGTGTGGCCCGGCCGGCAGTGCTATTGCAATAGAGGTACGTTTTTAGAAAAGGGGCGCTTTTTATGTTTGCACAAAAAATAGTCCCGATGGAACCGCATTCTAAAAAAACCCTGGTTAAAGACCCGGATTATTTCTACCAAATTAAATGGGACGGGATACGGCTGTTAACTTTTATTTCCGGTGAAAAAATGCGTCTGCAAGGCCGGAGTTTAAAAGATAAGAGCCTGCTTTATCCGGAACTGGCTGTACTGCCGGAATTAGTGCAAAGTAAAAACGTGATTCTGGATGGGGAAATTATCGCCTTCCATAAAAGCCGCCCTGATTTTTATACAGTTATGCAAAGGGAACAGGCCAGCCCGGCTACAGCAGCCAGGTTAGCCCGTTCGGTCCCGGTTTATTATATGGTTTTTGATCTGCTTTATTATGACGGCGTCTGGCTGTTGGAACAGCCCTGGGAAGCCCGGCAGGAAATTATTTTTAAACAGATCCTGACCAGTGACTGCCTGCAACTTACAGCCAACTACCGGGAGGGAAAAACACTTTTGCAGAAAATGCGTGAAAAAGGGATGGAGGGGGTTGTTGCCAAAAAAAAAGGCAGCCCTTACATACCCGGGCCACGGCGTTCCAGTTACTGGTTTAAAGTTAAAATTCAGCAGGCCCTGTTGGCCCATGTAGGGGGGGTGGCCCTACGCAACCGAAAACCGGTTTCCCTGCTGTTGGGTTTGGAAGGAAAACAACTGCAGGGGCCAAAGGCAGACGGGGTTAACGGGGGCAAATTACGGTACATCGGCAATGTAAGCAGCGGTCTGAACGAAAAAGACTGGGCTGCCTGGCATGAATGGGCCTTTGAAAACAGTTGCCCGGAATCCCCGTTTGAAAATTATGTTCCTGTTTCCGGAAG
The DNA here is from genome assembly GCA_012518675.1 of Bacillota bacterium. GTDB lineage: Bacteria > Bacillota > Dethiobacteria > DTU022 > UBA8154 > JAAZMI01. The sequence goes on along the minus strand of JAAYRR010000057.1, from coordinate 31,473 downwards.
GGGCGTTCTTTTTGTTCAGCCCGGTAAAAAGGTTCATGTAACCTTCAGTGAATGGACGCCCTCCCTTAAGTTGCGCGCCCCCCGCCTGGCGGTTAAATCCCTTTCCCCACGGTTTTATAATTAACAGCAGACTGCTTGTTATGCAGGGAGGTTTTTTGCATGCCTATTTCTTTGGATATTAACAGTAAAAATGTGCAGCTCACCAGTTTGGAAAAAGAACTGTGGCCCGGTGAAGGTATAACCAAGCACAGTCTGATCCAATATTACCTGGAAGTGGCCCCGTACATGTTGCCCCACCTTGAAAACCGTTGCTTAGTTTTCCAGCGTTTTCCCCAGGGGATTAACGGTGAGGGTTTTTACCAGAAAAATTGTCCCCAGGGAGCGCCGGATTGGATTAAAACCGTACCTTTCAGTCACCAAGGAAAAACAACAAATTACATCGCTGCTACCGGACCTGAGACCCTGGCTTGGTTGGGCAATCAGGGCTGCCTGGAAATTCACCCCTGGCTTTCAACAATGAACACCCCTGAAAACCCTGACTTTGCCGTTTTTGATCTGGATCCCGCAAAAGGGGTAGAATTTCCCCAAATTTGTCATGTGGCCCGAACCTTAAAAGATCTGCTGCTAACCAAAGGGCTGCGTTGCTATCCGAAAACATCCGGCTCCCGGGGCATTCAGGTTTACCTTCCCCTGCAGCCTGTTTACAGTTACCAACATGTACGTGACTTTTGTGCCACTATATTTGAAGAGGTGTTTCAGTTACTGCCTTCAATAACCACCCTGGAAAGGTCACTTTCCAGACGGGGTAAAAAAATTTACCTAGATTATTTGCAAAATGCCCGTGGAAAAACCTTAGTTGCCCCTTATTCCCCCCGACCGCTTCCCGGGGCGCCGGTTTCTGCCCCCCTGGAATGGTCTGAAGTGGCAGTTGCCAATTTTTTGCCTGCCACCTTTCATCTGAAAAACATCCTGTCCCGGCTGCAACAAAAAGGGGATCTTTTTGCTTCTGTTTTAAAAGATCGCCAGCAGCTTAGGTCTTCACCAGCTGTATAAAGCACCCCCCTGCACCCTATAATGCCGCATCAATCTTGACCGGTGCTTATAAACCCTTTTTTGTTTAAGCCACAATCCCACGCCCGGCACAGCTTTTGCCGCTGTTGCCGCCCCCAATTTTTGCCTTGCAAAATTCTGCATTTTTTTTAAGGATTTGACCCCCTCAACCTGTTTGCATATTTTATCATCTTTCTATCTCCGGTGTTGCCTGTTTCAGGCGGCATCCTTTCACCGTGGCTGCAATGTTTTGGGGAGGGGTTTTTCGGGGTCTGTTCTATTGTTTGCTTTAAATTTCTTGATTAACAAGCAGGTTTTTTGATTGTTTTGTGGAATAAATATTTTTAGGTAGTACCTTGTTGTTGGGGGAGGGATGAATAGCAAAGTAAATAAATTTTCGTTTTTTTTTGACTAAAAAGGGGGTTAAAAAAAATGACTAGAAAAAACGTTTTTTGGGCCACACTGTTGATTTTTTGTATGGTCCTGGTTTTGGCAACAGGTTGCGGCCAGCCGGCAAATGCCCCGGAAGGGGAAGGGGAAGGGGAAGGGCCTTCCGCCGGGGCCGAAGTGGTTAAAGTGGGCATGGTGGGGCCTCTAACAGGGGGTGCAGCCACCTATGGCACCAGCGTGCGCAACGGTGTGCAAATTGCCATTGATGAAGCCAATGAAAATGAAGATATTCCCGGTGTTGTTTTGGAACTTAACGCTGAAGATACCGAAGGCGACTGGTCCAAAGCCGCTAACGCCTTTTCCAAGCTTATTGAACAAAACAAGGTAAATGTGATTATTGGCGGGGTTTTAAGTTCCGAAACCGAAGCGGGCGGGCCCATTGCCATGGGGGGTCAAATTCCGGCCATTTCACCGTCCTCAACTGCGACCGGGTTAACGCTTGGCAACCCCTACCTTTTCCGGAACTGCCTCTCTGATGAAGTGCAGGCTTCACAGTTGGCAGAATATGCTGTTACCGAACTGGGTTTTGAAAAGTTTGCCATTCTTTATACCAACAATGATTATGGCGTAGCTTTGAAGAACGCTTTTGAAGAAACTGCCAAAGAACTGGCTGAAGTGGTGGCCGTTGAGGCTTTTATGGATAATGATGAAAACTTTAAGCCGCAGCTGACCAGTATTCAGACCAAAGGTCCGGAGGCTATTTTTATCGCTGGTTACTATACAGAGGCGGCTAAAATTGCCCAGCAGGCCCTGGAACAAGATCTGGAAGTTCAATTTTTAGGGGCAGACGGTTTTTATTCCCCGGTACTGATGGAAATTGGTGGGGAGGCAGTTGAAGGGGCCATCTTTACTGCCGGTTTCCATTCCGGGGATGAATCAGCCGTCGTGCAAAATTTTGTGAATAAATATCGGGAGCTATTCAATGAAGAACCAGATATGTTTGCAGCGCAGGCTTATGATGCTGCCCGCATCGTTATTGCCGCTATGAAGTCCAAAGGGACCTCAGCGGAACAGATTCGCGAGGGCCTGGCTGAAACAAAGGACTTCCCGGGCATTACAGGCAACACAAGCATAGACGAAGAAGGGGACACCCTGAAGGATGTTCTGATTCTGAAGGTTGAAGAAGGAATTTTCAACAGAATTAGATAACAGAACAGCTGGCGGTAGTTGACAAGAAAAGATAAAGCAGGGGGGGGATTTCCCCTCCCCTATCTTAAAAACAGTGATGCTCCATGCATTGTGTAACTATATTTTCCAGTTAAATGCGCTTGCAACTTCAATATAATGGTCGTCCATGTTATTATTCGAGGTGGAGTTATGTTTTTTCAGCAATTAATAAACGGCATCGTTCTTGGTAGCACATATGCACTGATTGCTTTAGGTTATACCATGGTTTATGGTATTGTAGAGCTGATCAATTTTGCCCATGGTGAAATCTACATGTGCGGTGCTTTCGTAGGGATGTACCTGGTTACAGTTTTTAAGGTGCCCTTTGTGCTAGCTTTCCTGGTGGCAATGATCATGGCCGGCCTTTTAGGTGTTACAGTGGAATTTATAGCCTACCGACCTTTACGCCGTTCTTCCCGGTTGGCGGCTTTGATCAGCGCCATTGGGGCTTCTATATTTTTACAAAACCTGGCCCTGCTCGTTATGGGGCCCCGTCCTTATTCTTTTCCCAGTCCCTTTACCCCCAAAGTGTACAAGACTTCCTTGGTGATTATTTCCAAAGTAGAACTGATTATCCTGGCAGTCTCCTTTCTTTTAATGCTCGGGCTAACTTTTTTAATCCAAAAAACAAAAATTGGTAAGGCTATGCGGGCTACAGCCCAGGATAAAGATGCCGCCAGTTTGATGGGTATCAACATTAACCGGGTTATTACAACAACCTTTGCTGTAGGTTCTGCGCTGGGGGCAGCAGCAGGGGTGATGGTCGGCATTTATTTTCGCTCTGTTGCACCAATGATGGGTTTGATGCCCGGTTTGAAGGGTTTTGTGGCGGCTGTTTTGGGGGGCATTGGCAGTATTCCAGGGGCGATGTTGGGCGGGCTTCTGCTGGGCGTCGCCGAGGTTATGGGGGCTGCCTATATTTCTTCGCAGTATCGTGATGCGGTGGCTTTCACGATCTTGATTGTTGTTTTGTTTTTCAAGCCTGCGGGTTTAATTGGCAGGTTTTTACAGGAAAAGGTTTAATATTTGCCCCTTTGCGATGGTGGGGAAATGTTGCCTGAGCAGCTCTGCATGGTTTAGAAAACGCCGGGTTTTTTTAAGCGGTCTTTAAAATTATGGACGCCTAGAATATAATAGTATACAGGGCAAATATTTTTGCTGGGCCTTAAAGAAGGTGAAAAGAACGTTGTTCAGTGCATATTATCTGCAAATTATGATTCTGGTGGGCATTAACATTATTATGGCTACCAGTCTAAATTTAATAACCGGCTTTACAGGCCAGCTATCTATCGGCCACGCTGCTTTTATGAGTTTGGGGGCCTATGCAGCTGCGCTGGCAACCCTTAAACTGGGGTTACCTTTTTTTGCTTCTCTTTTGTTTGGAGCACTTTTGGCAGCAGTTTTTGGCGTTTTAATTGGCATTCCCACCCTCAAATTAAAAGGAGATTATTTAGCTATCGCTACTTTAGGATTTGGAGAAATAGTACGGATTGTTTTTTTGAACCTTAAAATTACCGGTGGTGCAGTGGGCCTCAGGGGCATACCTAAAAGCACTACGTTGCTTTGGGTGATTATTGCTGCAATCCTGACCATTTTTATTTTGAATCGTATTCTGAGATCACGCGTCGGCCGGGCCTTGATTGCCATCCGGGAAGATGAAACCGCTGCAGAGTCGATGGGCATTAACACCACTTACTTCAAAATCCTGGCCTTTGGCGTAGGGGCCTTTTTTGCCGGCCTGGGGGGAGGGCTGTTTTCACATTATTTTCAGTATATTCACCCCGGCAGTTTTGGTTTTTTAAGGTCTATTGAACATTTGTGCATGGTTGTTCTAGGTGGTATGGGCAGCATGTGGGGTTCGATTATCGGTGCTGCAGCCCTGACGGCTATCCCGGAATTTTTAAGGGCCAGCGCTGACTACAGGCAGCTTTTTTATGGTGCTATTTTGGTGCTGATGATGAGGATCAGGCCAGAGGGAATTATTGGTGAAAGAAGATCACGGCGTAAACCCCCCCAAAGCAAGGATAAGAAGTTGGGGAAAATAAACATTTTTAAGGTAATCGGTAGATAATATATTAACGGCTGCCCATTATCTTGACAGCCGGCAGGTAGTCACTGCTTTTTTGTTTTTCTTTCAAAGGAGGATGAAGGTATTTGCTGCAAGAAAGGGTAAACAATGGCTATATTCTTGATGCTGTGCAGTTAACCCGCAGTTTTGGCGGTTTAAAGGCGGTGGATCGTGTTGACTTTTTTATCAGGGATAAAGAAATAGCCGGCCTGATCGGGCCCAATGGCGCAGGTAAAACCACCTTGTTTAATCTGTTTACAGGTCATTACCAACCTACGGAGGGGGATATATATCTGCACAATGAAAAAATTGGGGGCCTGAAACCGCATCAAATTACGGCAAAGGGGATCGCACGCACTTTTCAAAACATACGTCTTTTTGGAGGCATGAGTGTGCTGGACAATGTCCTTATTGGGGGGCACAGCCGTACCAGTACAGGTTTGCTGGGGGCCATTTTCCAAAACTCAAAGGATCGGAAGGAAGAAAAAGAGGCCAGAGAAAATGCTCTTTTTTTATTGTCTTTTGTGGGCCTGGAAACTAAAAAAGACGAACTTTCCAGGAACTTGGCTTATGGGGAACAACGGCGGCTGGAAATTGCCCGTGCCCTGGCGGCCGATCCCAAGCTTTTATTGCTTGACGAACCGGCTGCCGGTATGAACCCCCAGGAAACGAACAACCTGATGCAACTAATTTCCCGTATTCGGGACAAAATGGAAAAGACAATTTTGTTGATTGAACATGATATGCGTGTGGTGATGGGTATTTCGGAACGAATTGCTGTTTTAAATTATGGTAAGAAAATTGCTGAAGGATCACCACAAGAAATTCAACGCAATGAAACGGTCATCGAAGCCTATTTGGGCGTTTCTGCCTAAATAACGCTTCATTATATTGTTTTACAAAAAGGGGTCGGGTTATCTTGCTGCTGGTTGAAAATATATCTACATTTTATGGTAACATCCAGGCCTTAAACCAAATAAAATTTAGAGTAGAAGAAGGCGAGATTGTAACGTTGATCGGTGCGAACGGGGCCGGCAAAACAACAACTCTGTTAACGGTTTCCGGACTGTTAAAACCTGCAGAGGGGCAGATAGAATTTTGTGAAAAAAAGATTGATGGTTTTCCTCCCCATGAAATTGTCAAACTCGGTATTTCCCATGTTCCAGAAGGCAGGCGCATTTTCCCGCGGCTTACACTTCTGGAAAACTTGGAAATGGGGGCTTACACGCGTCGGGATAAAAACGGCCTGCAGCAGGACTTAAAGGATGTGTTTGAAACTTTTCCCCAGCTTAAAGGGCGGGAAAAGCAATATGCAGGTACTTTGAGCGGCGGTGAACAACAGATGCTGGCGATCGGCCGTGCACTGATGTCCCGCCCCAAATTATTGCTGTTGGATGAGCCTTCGATGGGCCTGGCGCCGATGGTTGTGCAGGAAATATTTCATATTATTGAAGATATTAACCGCCAAGGGACAACAATCCTGCTGGTGGAACAAAACGCCCAGTTGGCCCTAAGGGTTGCCCACCGGGGCTATGTCTTGGAAACAGGAAAAGTTACCCTTCATGATCAGGCTTCTTCCCTGCTGCAAAATGATGAAGTACGTAAAACTTATTTAGGCGAATAAATTTTAACGTTGTAGCATTGTAACAGGGCAGGGTTTACTGGTAACGACTAAAAACATTACTTTTCACCAAATCCGGATAATCGAATCCGGGTTTTATTTTTATAGCACCCCAAAAGGGGCACTGTTGACAAAATGTTTTTTCTGCTTTATGATAAAATTGTGAATTATTAATAATTATGAGCGTTACCTTTTGGCGGTAGTTAAAGCAATGCTATAAACATAGTAATTTAATTGAACCTTGTGTCTGGCAGGGTAAACTGCGGGAACGGACGTATGCATGGGATTAACGCGGCGGGGATAAAATAAAAGAGAGCGACAATATAAAGTGTAATTTCTTTCAAACGGAATTATACTTCAAAGGGGTTAAAAATGTGAATGTTGTCAATCTCCAGGAAAGAAAAAGAAAAAAAATAGAAAAGAACCTTTTGGACTTTCAGGAACGTTTTTGGGAATGGGTATTCACCTACCGCTGGAAACCATGTGCAGAGTGTACAGATTTACTTTTTTACCTTTGGAGGCAGGAAAATATCTGGTCACAGCTCTGCGGCACCTGCAGTTCTTACTTTTACCATTACCAGGTGCTTTATGTCAGGGCTATTAAAACTGTGTGCCGCAGGGGTAAAAAGGTGCCTACATTTCAGGAATTGGAAGACTGGTATTTTCAACAAGAACAGCCCTAAGGGAATAATAGTTGCTGTGTTTAGGAACAGGTTGTGCGCTGGCAGGCTCCTGAAACAGCCTTATCTTACCTTTGCTTACCTAATGATACTTAGGTGACGCTTTAGGTTATAATTACAATAATTAAAAGTATAAAGGGTAATTACATAAAAACAACTGCAATAAGCAGGTAAAGCGTTTTTAAGGGGTAAGGAGGCCTGTAATCGCTTTGAAAGGTGAAAAACGAAGCTTGCTTTTACCACCCCCGGATCGTGTATAATAGTACTTGTAAAGGTCAAAGATGGTCAAACCGGGAGACAAGAAATAAAAAGTATATAGAAACCGGATGGATCGGGCTAGATTGGAATGAAATGGGGAAAAAAATGAGTAATCTTTCCAATAGCATGGAGGAATATCTAAAAAAACTTTTGACTTTAAGCACGGCGGGTTCCATTGATATCCGGCGCAAGGAACTGGCCAGCAAGTTTAGCTGTGTCCCTTCCCAGGTAAATTATGTTTTAGAAACACGTTTTACACTGGAAAAAGGTTACCTGGTGGAAAGTAAAAGGGGCGGCAAGGGGTTTGTCCGTATCCGCAAAATTCAACTGCCGGCAGAAAACATCTTAGCTATGTTTTTTCAGGATATTATGGCCGGTAGAATTAATGAAAGTAAGGTAAGGGGCTTAATTCAAAGGCTTTATGAATCAAAGTATATTTCTTTTCGTGAATCAAAAATAATGGAGGCGGCTCTGGAAAGCTTGAAAATCATTAAAGATGAACTGCTCAGGGAAAAGCTCAGAGCGAGTTTGTTCCATGAAATGCTCCTGATGTTGGTTAAAATTACTCTCTAGTTTATAAAAATTAGGTTATGTTGATGCTGTTTTAAAGTGCGGGGGGGTGAAACCGGTCCTGCAGGGACGGGGTAAATGTAAATGAAAGAAGTTTAAGGAGGCCGGAAGTAAAATGCTTTGTGAAAGATGCGGGAAAAAAAACGCTACCGTGCATGTGACAAAAATTATTAACGGTAACAAAACAGAGCTTTACCTTTGTGAAGACTGTGCCCGGGAAAAGGGTGAAACAGAAATTACCTTTGAGGGAAAATTTCCTTTGCACCAGTTTTTTTCAGGTTTAATGGGTATTTTTCCTGCCGGAGGTTCTGAAACAGTGGTTTCTAAAAGTTCCAGTGGGCTGCAATGCCCTGCTTGCGGGTTAACCTATACCCAGTTTGGCCAGGTAGGTCGCTTTGGCTGTGCCCAATGTTACGAAGCTTTTACCCCAAACCTGCTTCCTCTTTTTCGGCGTTTGCATGGAAACCAGAAACATATTGGTAAAATTCCATTAAGGGCCGGTTCTTTTGTACGGTTAAAGAAAGACATTGAAGACTTGAAAAAGAAACTTTATGAAAAAGTTGCGGCGGAGGCTTTTGAGGATGCCGCTGTGTTACGCGATGAAATTAAACAACTTGAAAGTGAACTTGCCGGCGGGGGTGAAAACCATGCCTGATCGGGATAAACTTTCCCCACGGGACGAAGTGCCGGGCAACCCGCTGGAGGAAATTGTGAAGGCCAACCAGGAAGAGGAAAGGTTGCAGCAAGAAAGAAGAAAAGAAATGACCAGTAAATGGATGGAGGGGCGGGGCCCCGAGGCAGAAATTGTAATTAGCAGCCGGGTCAGGCTGGCCCGGAATATGCGGGAAATCCCCTTTCCCCCGCTGGCTTCCGATGAACAACGTAAAAAGGTTTTTGAGTTGGCTGAAAAAATTATTCAAAACCAGCAGGGTAAAAAAGATGCTTTAAAAATGATCAACATCAGTTCGCTTACGCCTGTATTTCGCCAGGCATTGGTAGAAAAACACCTGATTAGCCCCCTGTTGGCCAAGGAAAACCTTTGCAGCGCCCTATTGTTCCGGGAGGATGAAGTCGTCAGTATTATGATTAATGAAGAGGATCATTTCCGTATCCAATGTTTGCTGCCGGGTCTGCAGCTAAAAAAAGCCTGGCAGGAAGCCTCCCGTTATGATGACTTTCTAGAAGGCCAGGTAGACTATGCTTTTCACGAGGAAAGGGGTTACCTGACGGCTTGCCCGACAAATGTCGGTACCGGGATGCGCGCTTCTGTGATGTTGCATTTACCGGCACTGGTTATTACCCAGCAGATCAAACGGATTTTTGCGGCAATTAACCAGGTGGGCCTTGCTGTCAGGGGGTTTTATGGTGAAGGTACAGAAATAGTCGGTAATTTATTGCAACTCTCCAACCAGGTAACTTTAGGCCAGTCTGAAGATGAAATCTGGCAGAATCTTTATGGGGTTACCAGACAGTTAATCAACCAGGAAAAAAAAGCGCGGGAACACCTTTTAAACGAGGGACGGGAAAAACTGGCCGATCGGGCCGGCAGAGCCTTTGGTATTTTAAAATATGCCCACCTGCTCGATTCCCAGGAAATTATGAAACTCCTTTCTGAGGTGCGGCTGGGAGTTGATTTGGGTCTTTTGAAAGGTGTTTCCTTACAAATGCTCAATGAATTGTTAATTATTACCCAGCCGGGCTGCCTGCAGTACCTTAAGGGAACATCTTTAAGCTCTTATGAAAGGGACCTGGAAAGGGCCGTCCAGATACAAAAGTATTTGGCCTAAAAATAAAAACAGGACTAAAAATAAAAACAGGAATAAGCATGCGGATAAAGATTTTAAAGATATTTTAAGTTGTTGTCTACCATCATGTAATTTTGATTCGAAGGAGTGAAAATTTAATGTTTATGTTTGGCCGCTTTACAGAAAGGGCACAGCAGGTATTAGTGCTTGCCCAGGAAGAAGCAAAAAGGTTAAACCATAACTTTATAGGCACAGAGCATATCCTGTTGGGGCTGGTCCGGGAGGGTTCCGGTATTGCCGCCCGCAGCCTGCAAAATTTAAGTGTGGAGCTGCCCCGGGTACGGGCCGAGGTGGAAAAAATCATCGGCAAAGGTGAAAAATCACCGGTACAGGGCATCAGCTATACGCCACGTGCCAAAAAGGTAATAGAATTGGCGATCGAGGAAGGGCAAAATTTAGGCCATAATTATGTAGGCACAGAACATCTTTTGTTGGGACTCTTAAGGGAAGGCGAAGGTATTGCCGCACAGGTTTTGACTATTTTGGGTATTGATCTTAAAAAAGCCCGGCGGGAAGTGATCCAGCTTTTAGGCGGTGAATCACAATTGGGAGGGGGAGGCGGTCACAAAAATGTTCCCCAGACACCGACAGTGGACGCCTTTGGACGTGATCTCACCCGCATGGCCCGTGAAGGAAAACTTGACCCGGTAATCGGCCGGGAGAAGGAAATCGAAAGGGTAGTCCAGATTCTCAGCCGGCGCACAAAAAATAATCCCTGTTTAATCGGCGAGCCGGGTGTGGGTAAAACTGCAGTTGCCGAAGGGTTGGCCCAGCGTATTACAGAAGGCAAGATTCCTGATATCCTACGGGATAAAAGGCTGGTTACCCTGGAATTGGCGGCAGTTGTTGCCGGTACCAAGTACCGGGGTGAATTCGAGGAACGCCTGCGTAAGTTGATGCTGGAGCTGCAGCAAGCCGGGAATGTCATTATCTTTATTGATGAATTGCATACTATTATCGGTGCCGGTGCGGCCGAAGGGGCTATCGACGCCTCCAACATTCTCAAGCCTGCCCTGGCCAAAGGTGAACTGCAGGCTATCGGCGCAACTACTGTTGATGAATACAGGAAATATATTGAAAGGGATCCGGCACTGGAAAGGCGTTTTCAGCCGATCATGGTCGGGGAACCTACTAAGGAAGAAAGTCTGGAAATCCTGAAAGGTTTACGCGATCGCTATGAGGCTCACCACCGTGTAAAAATTACCGATGAAGCGCTGGAAGCAGCGGTAAGTTTGGCAGATCGCTATATCCAGGATCGTTACCTGCCTGATAAAGCCATTGACTTAATTGACGAAGCAGGTTCAAGGGTTAGGTTGCGCAACTATACAGCGCCCCCTGATTTAAAGGAAATGGAAGATAAGCTGGATAATATTCGCCAGGAGAAAGAAGCCGCTGTGCGGAGCCAAGAATTTGAACGGGCGGCCCGCCTGCGCGACAAGGAGCAACAGTTTAGGGGCCAATTAAATGAACTGAAAAAACAATGGGAACAAAAAAAGGTGGTTTCTGATCAGGCCTTGGTTACCGAAGAGGATATTGCCCATATTGTTTCCAGTTGGACAGGGGTGCCGGTACAAAAACTGGCAGAAGAGGAAGCAGAGCGCCTGCTGCGCATGGAGGAAATTTTACACCTGCGGGTTATCGGCCAGCATGAGGCAGTTGAAGCTGTTTCCCGGGCTATCCGCCGCGGCAGGGCCGGGCTAAAGGATCCAAAAAGGCCCATTGGCTCCTTTATCTTCCTGGGGCCTACCGGCGTAGGGAAAACAGAGCTGGCTCGCAGTTTGGCAGAGGCAATTTTTGGAGACGAAGAAGCAATGGTCCGTTTGGATATGTCCGAATATATGGAAAAACACACGGTTTCAAGGCTCATCGGTGCTCCCCCGGGCTATGTAGGTTATGACGAGGGGGGGCAGCTGACAGAAAAGGTTCGCCGCAAACCTTACAGTGTGATTTTGTTGGACGAAATTGAAAAAGCGCACCAGGATGTTTTTAATATTTTACTGCAGATTTTAGAAGATGGCCGTCTGACTGACGGTAAGGGGCGGACTGTAAATTTCCGTAATACGGTAGTGATTATGACCTCTAACGTAGGGGCCAACTTTATTAAAAAGCAGCAAGGGATGGGGTTCCGACCGGCCGATCCGGATAAAACACATGAATTTATGAAGGGCCGGCTGCTAGACTCGCTTAAAAAAACCTTCCGTCCGGAATTCTTAAACCGTGTTGACGATCTTATTGTCTTTAAGTCACTTACCCAGGAAGACTTGGGCCAAATCGTTAACTTGATGTTAAGGGACTTGGGAGGGCGCATTGAAGAACACGGTTTACGGATTGAGGTGACCCAAGGGGCTAAGGAACAGTTGGCCAAGGAAGGGTTCGATCCGGCTTATGGGGCCCGCCCCCTGCGGCGCGTGATTCAAAAAAGGCTGGAGGACGGGATTTCTGAAGAGCTGCTCCGGGGAGGTTTTACCGCTGGGGATATCATTGTTGTTGATAAGTTGGCAGAAGAAGAAAAACTAATTTTTACTAAAAAACAGGCAGAATCAAGCAAGGAACGCAAAGAGAAAGAAGAGGCGCCACCGAGTTAATCCCAGTTTGTGGCAGCTTAAAGGTCAAAAACAGGCAGTAAAAACTAACCCCGCTGAAAACAGCGGGGTTTCTATTTATTAAAATTAAGAAAATTCTGGCGCAGGAATAAGGGCCAATGACAGCGAAATTAAGCGTGGATAAATTATGATTCGGTTTAATCTTCTTTTAATGAAAATTCAAAAGGAATTTCACTTTGTATGTCGAAATTAAAGTACTGTTGCAGGTATAGGTGGTTGGTGAGGAAAGAAAAAAAGGATCCCGCCTGATAACGGCCACGGCAACCAGCTTTTTTTTAAAGGAGGAGTGTCTAAGTGAAAATAGCTGTATCGGGTAAAGGTGGAGTGGGTAAAACAACTATCGCAGCCAACTTGATTTACCATTTTGCAAAAAACGGATTTGACGTTTTTGCTGTAGATGCTGATCCCGATGCCAGTCTAGGCCTGGCCTTGGGGGTGGATCCCCAAAAATTGGCTACTTTAGTCCCCCTTGTGGAAATGGAAGAGGTTATTGAACAAAAAAGCGGGGGTAAGGGTGCCTTTTACAACCTTAATCCAGATGTGGAAGATGTTGTTGATGACTACAGTCTGCAGCAGGACCGGGTTAAATTCTTAATCATGGGCGGCATTAAACAGGGGGGATCGGCTTGTTATTGCCGGGAAAACTCTTTCCTGAATGCTGTTCTCAATTCCCTATTGCTTGATAAAAAAGAAGTGGTGGTCCTGGATATGAGTGCCGGGATTGAACACCTAACCCGCGGTACGGCCCGGGGTGTGGATATGATTATTGTAGTGACGGAACCGACCAGGGCCAGCCTGAAAACTGCCGAAGTGGTGAAGAAGTTGGCTGCAGACTTAGGTGTCGCGGACGTTAGGATTTTGGGTAACAAAATTCGTAGGCCTGCAGAAGAAAATTATTTAAGAGAAAACTTCGCTCCCGAAGAAATTATCGGGATTTTGCCCTTTGAAGAAAAAGTTTGGGAAAGTTCCATGGTAGATTCCCCACAGGGTTTTGGCAAGGGGAATTTGTTAAGCGGAATGGAGGGTGTTTTTCAAAAGATTATGGAGAAACAGGGGGTGACGGGGGGATAATACGCAAAGCATTTGTAAGGACAACTTATTTATATTAACTCAAGAGGAGGTAAGGAAAGAATATGGCGCAGAAAAAAACCGATAAGAAAAAAGACCGCAACAGAAGTGTTGATCCAGCTGTTTTGGAAATTCTTGCCAAGACAGAGGATAGCGGTATAGAAACCGCCTATGACCGTTACTTGAAAATGCAGCCGCAGTGTAATTACGGTGAACAGGGGATTTGCTGCCGTATATGCATTCAAGGGCCTTGCCGGATCACCAAGCGGGCTGACAAAGGGATTTGTGGGGCAACTGCTTACACCATCGTTGCCCGCAACCTGGTTCGTTACGAATTGGGTGGCTGTACCGCCCACGCCGACCACGGTCTCCATTCCACGCTTTTAGCCCGGGAAGTGGTTGAAGGTAAAGCACCGGATTATAAAATAACGGATACTAAGAAATTATATGCCCTCGCAGAACGCATGGGAGTATCCACTGAAGGTAAAGAAGATAAGGCGATTCTAAAGGACCTGGTGGATATTGCCATTGCAGATTTCAACCGTTTGGATGGACAGGATCTGTATTGGCTTCCCAAGGTTATCGTGCCTGAAAGAACCGAAAAATTCCAGGATTGCAACATTCTGCCCAGCAGTATCCACCGCACCATTGCTGATGCTATGGCTCAGACACACGTGGGGATGGACGCTGATCCCGTTAACCTTGTGTTTAGGAGCCTGGAGGTTTCTTTGGCTGACTATACCGGTGAGCATATTGCCACCAGCCTCTCCGATGTCTTATTTGGCACACCCAAACCGGTTGTTTCCGAGGCGAACATGGGTGTCCTGGATGAAGAATATGTGAATATTGCCGTTCACGGCCATAACCCCATCCTGAGCGAAATGATTGTGCAGGCCGCCCGGGAAATGAAGGGTGAAGCAGAAAAAGTGGGCGCCAAGGGGATCATCTGTGCAGGTATCTGCTGTACCGGTAACGAGCTGCTGATGAGGCAGGGTGTACCGATTCTCACCAACTATGCCTCCCAGGAATTGGCGATTATGACCGGCGCTGTCGATGCCATGGTAGTTGATATTCAGTGTATCATGCCGGGCATCCAGCCGGTGTCGGAATGTTTCCATACCCGCATCATCACCACCAGCCCCTCTGTTAAAATCCCCGGGGCTTACCACCTTGATTTCGACGAAGCCCGGGCTATGGAAAAAGCACGCGAGGTAATTGAAATTGCCATCAGTGCTTATCAGGAAAGAAACAGGGAAGTTTTTATTCCTCAGATTAAACATAAAGTTGTGGCTGGCTTTAGTGTAGAGGCCATGTTGGATCTGTTTGCAGCGGTTAACCCGGAAAAACCGATCAGCGTGCTTACAGATGCCATTATTGCCGGTGAACTGCGCGGCGTCTGCCTGCTGTGCGGCTGCAACAACCTGAAGCGTATCCACGACGAAATGCACATTGAAATTGCCAAAGAACTGGCGAAAAATGATGTTTTGTTGGTAGCTACAGGGTGTGCTGCACAGGCTTACGCCAAAACCGGCCTGCTCAATGGGGACGCTGTTGAGGAATTCGCCGGTGACGGGCTCAAGGCTTTTATGAACCGTCTGAATGAAGCCAATAAGGATCAGCTGCAGGAAAAGCTTCCTCTAGTTTTCCACATGGGTTCCTGCGTTGACAACTCCCGGGCCTATGATCTGATGACCTACATGGCAGAAGAAATGGGAATGGATACACCGAAGGTACCTTATGCAGCCAGTGCGCCGGAGGCGATGAGTGAAAAAGCTATTGCCATCGGTAGTTGGCTGGTTACCTTAGGCCTGCCCACCCACGTAGGTGTGGTGCCCCCAATTCCCGGCAGCCCACTGGTAGATGGTATTGCCCTGCAGATTGCCCAGGATGTCTACGGCGGCTACTTTATTTGGGAAACAGATCCCTATAAGAGTGCAGAAAAGATTCTTGCAGCCTTAGACGAAAGGACCTGGAAACTGAGAATGCACCAGAAGGCCAAAGAAACCTATGAAACGGAAACTATTTCGACAACCTGGTAATATTTCATATTGTTCAAAAAGGAGGTAAGAACTCATATGACAGATTCTGGCGTATTAAGAAGGGAATGGGAAGATTCCTTTGAAGAGATATATGAGGGTGCAGTTGACGAGGCCAATCCCCCTTTACCGCTATTTCAAAAGGCGTATGACGGGGCGATCATCGCTACCAGTTACGCCGAAATTTTACTGAACAAGGCTATCAGGCGCTATGGCCCGGAACATCCCGTAGGCTATCCGGACACCGGCTATTACCTGCCGGTTATCACTGCCTACAGTGGTGAACAGGTTACCAAGCTGGGTGAACTGGTACCTATTCTGAACCGTTTACGTAACCAGATTAAAGAAGAACTAAACTTTTTAAATGCCCGGCTCTGTGGTGAAGCAACAGCTTATGCCGCAGAAATAATTGAAGCGGTTCGCTACCTGAAGGGCGACAATCTGCATGTGGCCCCCTGGACGGGCTTTTTGGGTGACCCCGTTGTTCGTCGCTACGGGATTTTGCTTGTGGACTGGACAATACCCGGCCAGGCAGTCTTGGTGGGTAAAGCCAAGTCTTCAGAAGCCTTGGGTAAGATAGTGACCGATCTGCAATCCAAGGGTTTCATGATTTTCATGAGCTATGAAGTTATTGACCAAGCTATTGACGCCGGGTGCAGGTTGGGTATTGACTTTATTACCTTCACCACCGGTAACTTTACACAGGTAATCCACGCGGTTAACTATGCCCTGCGGGCCGGCTTGGCCTTCGGCGGTATTCCCCCGGGAGAACGTGAAAACCAGCGTGACTACCAGCGTCGTCGGGTGCGGGCTTTCGTCCTGCATTTTGGTGAAAGGGACGAAGTGCAAATTGCTGCTCACTTTGCAGCCATCTTTATGGGCTTCCCTGTTTTAATTGACCATGAACTGCCGGCAGACGAGCAGATTCCCAACTGGTATATCCCCCATCCTGATTATGATACTATGGTGCAGGTGGCTATGGAGGTCCGGGGCATCAAAATTAAGATCGTTGATATTCCGGTACCCTTTATGGTGGCCCCTGCTTTTGAAGGAGAGGCTATCCGCAGGAAAGACATGTATATGGAATTCGGCGGCGGCCGCACACCTTCCTTCGAACTGGTGAGAATGGTAAGTGAAGATGAAATTGAAGACGGCAAGATAGAGCTTGTCGGGCCCGAAATTAATGACATCGAACAGGGCTCTGCAATCAGCGGCGGCTTGGAAATTAAGATCTACGGCCGGAAGATGCAGGTAGACTTCGAAGCGGTCCTGGAGCGCCGCATCCACGACTTTATAAACTATGGTGAAGGCCTGTGGCATACGGCCCAGCGCGATATCGCCTGGTACCGGGTCAGCAACGACTGTGTAGATAAAGGCTTTAAATTCCGCCATTACGGTGAACTGTTAATTGCCAAATTCAAGGATGATTTCCCTGCCATCGTTGACCGGGTGCAGGTTACTATTTATACAGATCCTGAAGCGGTTGAAAAGAAACTGGCTGAGGCAAGAGAGGTCTATGCTGAGCGTGATGCCCGCCTGGCAGGCCTGACTGATGAATCTGTGGAGGAATTCTATTCCTGCAAACTTTGTCAGTCCTTTGCGCCCAACCACGTTTGCATTGTGACACCTGAACGTTTGGGTCTTTGTGGTGCTGTCAGCTGGCTGGATGGCAAGGCCTCCTTTGAAATTGATCCCAACGGGCCTTGCGAACCGGTTAAAAAAGTGGGTTTGATCGACGAAAAATTGGGTATCTGGGAATCCATCAACGAATACGTTTACCTGAATTCAAACCGTTCCATTGAGGAATGTTCCATGTATTCCTTCATCGAACGGCCCATGACCTCCTGCGGCTGTTTCGAAGCGATCATGGGGATTGTGCCAGAGGTAAACGGGGTTATGGTTACCACCCGGGAACACGGTGGTATGACCCCCTGTGGGATGAACTTCTCCACGCTGGCCGGCTCCGTCGGCGGCGGTGTTCAGACCCCCGGCTTTATGGGACACGGGCGCAGCTTTATTCTCAGCAAGAAATTCATCAGTGCAGACGGCGGTTTGGCTCGCTTGGTCTGGCTGCCCAAAGAACTGAAGGAATGGTTGGGGGACGACCTGCGTAAGTCTGCAGAAGACCAAGGTTTAGGGGCCGATTTCATCGATAAGATTGCTGATGAAACCATTGGCACTACTGCTGAAGAAATTACACCCTTCCTTGAAGAAAAAGGTCACCCGGCCTTAACTATGGATCCGTTGATGTAATTTTTGCGAAGAAAACCTTGGATGGAGCACGGCGATGAAGTCTGAGGTTTTATCTTCATAACTGTAATATAAATAAAGAAAGGAGTCGAAACAATGGGTTTAACGGGATTGGATATTTTTAAACACCTGCCCAAAACCAACTGTAAGGAGTGCGGTTTCCCCACCTGTTTGGCTTTCGCCATGGCATTGGCAAACGGTAAAACATCCCTGGATCTTTGTCCTTATGTGTCAGATGAGGCCAAGGAGGCTCTTGCTTCTGCATCTGCACCGCCCATCCGTATGGTAAAAATCGGCGTTGGCGAAAATGAACTTGAAATGGGGGACGAAACAGAAATTTTCCGTCATGACAAGCGTTTCAACCATCCCACAGCTATCGCCATTGTAGTAAATGACAATGAAGATGTTGAAGCCAAAGTAGAGGCGATTAACCAGTTGGAATTTGACCACGTTGGGCAGCATTATGAGGCCAATATGGTTGCTTTGACCAATGCCTCCGGTGACGCGGCTACCTTTAAAGCTGCGGCTGAAAAAGCTGCTGCTAAAACAGAAAAGGCTTTTGTTCTTTTTAGCGATGATCTTGCGGCTCTGGAGGAGGCAGTAAAAGTTTTGGCCGATCGGAGACCATTACTTTATGCTGCTAATAAAGACAACTATGAAAAAATGACAGAACTGGCCAAGGTCAACAACTGTGTTTTAGCTGTTAAAGGCGAAGACTTGGATAGTCTGGCTGAATTGGTTGAAAAAATTGTCGCCCTTGATTTCCGCGATCTGGTTCTAGATACCGGTTCCCGGGAAGTCGGCCAAGTGCTGGCAGATTTGACACAGCTCCGCAGGCAGGCTGTCAAGAAAAAGTTCCGCCCCTTCGGCTATCCGACGATCGCCTTTACCACCAAGGATGATCCCCATGAAGAGCTGATTCAGGCTGGGACGTATGTTGCTAAATATGCCAGCATAGTTGTGATGAAAACCGCTCAAAAAGAGATTCATTTGCCGCTAATGAGCTGGAGAGCAAATATCTATACCGATCCGCAAAAACCTGTTGCTGTGGAGCCTGGTGTGCATGAAGTCGGCGAAGTGGGCGAAGATTCTCCGGTCTATTGCACTACCAACTTCTCTTTGACTTATTTCCTGGTAGAAGGCGAAGTGGATACAACCCGCATTCCCAGCTATATCCTTTCTGTGGATACCGGGGGCATTTCTGTTCTGACAGGCTATGCAGATAACAAATTTACAGGTGAAACGATTGCCAAGGCCATCAAAGAGTATGGTCTGGAAGAAAAAGTTAAGCACCGGAAAATTGTTATCCCCGGGGGAGTCGCTGTTATCCAAGGAAAACTGGAAGAGGAATCCGGTTGGGATGTCTTGGTTGGACCACGTGAATCCGCCGATATTCCAAAGTTTGCTAAGGAAAAATTTGCTTAAGGCGAAGTGATCCGATCCTTCTTAAAGAAAAATGTTTTTAAAAATGTACGTATTGATTTTAAGAAAGGAGAAAAGCGATGGCTGTTGAAATCGTTAAGGAAAGGTATAGAAGCCAGGTGCGGGAAGTTGTTCTGGGAGCCACCAAGGAAGAAGGCGGTACGCGCGCCAAGACAATCAAGGTAGGCGGGCAAACAGCGCTGCCTTTTCTACATTTTGAAGGGGAAAACCCCAACCGCCCCATAGTGATCATGGAGGTATGGGATATTGTTCCCGAAGAATGGCCTGCTAACTTGAAAAGCTACTACGAAGACGTCTATGATGATCCTGCTGCCTGGGCGAAAAAATGCGTAGAAGAATATGGGGCAGATATGATCGCCCTCCGTTTCAAAGGTGCAGATCCGGACGGCAAAGATGCATCTGTGGAAGACTGCATTGCTGTTTTGAAAAAAGTGTTGGAAGCGGTTGGTGTGCCGCTGATGATTTTAGGCTGTGGAAAAACAGAAAAAGACAGCCAAATCATTGGCCCTCTGGGTGAAGCCGGCGCTGGCGAAAACCTGCTTCTTGGGGTTGCCACCCAGGATACCTACAAATCTGTGGCCAGTGCGGCCATGGCCCATAAACACTCTGTTATTGCACAGTCACCGATCGACATCAACATTGCCAAGCAGATGAATATCCTCATTGCAGAAATGAGTACACCGCTGCTCGACAAAATTATTATTGACCCCGTTACAGCTGCTGTAGGTTACGGTATAGAATACAGCTATTCGATTATGGAACGGGCCCGTTTCGGGGCATTGCAGGGCGATCGGATGCTAGGTATGCCCTGTATTGCCAACGTCGCCCAGGAAGTATGGGCTAAAAAAGAAGCCTATGTTCCTGAAGAAGAAAACCCTGCATGGGGGGATCAGGTAGATCGTTCCCTTTCCTGGGAAATTGCTACGGCGATCGGCATGCTGCATTCAGGATCAGACCTTATTGTGATGCGCCATCCTGAGGCGGTAAAAAGAGTCAAAGCCCATATTGACGAACTGATGCAAGTATAATAATAAACTGAAAGAAGGGGGAAAGCCTAAATGATCATTATTGGTGAAAGGATCAACGGCATGTTCCGCGATATAGCCCAAGCTATTCGCGAACAAAACCCTGCAGCTGTCCAGGAATGGGCAAAAAAGCAGGAGGCCATGGGTGCAGGTTATCTGGATTTGAACGTCGGACCGGCCGTCTCTGATCGTGTTACCGCTATGAAATGGCTGGTGGAAGTTACCCAGGAAGTCAGTGAATTGCCCCTGTGCCTGGATTCTACCGATTATGATGCTATTGAAGCGGGGCTGGAACTGTGTAACAAACCGGCGATGATTAACTCTGTACCGGCTGTTCAGGAAAAAATGGACAGAATATTCACTATGGCTAAGAAGTTTGATTCAGAGGTAATTGGGCTGGCGATGAGTGCAGAAGGAATTCCTAAAGATGCTGAAAGCCGTGTAGCCTTGGCGATGGAACTTGTGGCTAACTGTGATGCTTACGGTGTACCACTGGATAAACTCTACATCGATCCCTTGGTGCTGCCCTGTAATGTGGGGCAAGATCATGGCCCGGAGGTTTTTGAAACCCTGCGGCAGATCAAATTGCTTTCCGATCCTCCCCCCAAAACAACAGTTGGTTTAAGTAATATTTCTCAAGGTACCGGCAACCGCGAATTAATCAACCGCATTTTTGCTGTGATGGCCATGGCCTGCGGGCTGGACAGTGCCATTGCTGACGCTTGCGATGAAGAACTTGTTGAGGCGGTGGCTACGGGACGTATCCTTTTAAATATGGATATTTATTGCGATTCATACGTAGATGTATTCAAGTCGCAAAACCTGTAAAAAATACTTCAGCCCCTGAATAACCAACTGAGGCT
The DNA here is from genome assembly GCA_012518675.1 of Bacillota bacterium. Lineage (GTDB taxonomy): Bacteria > Bacillota > Dethiobacteria > DTU022 > UBA8154 > JAAZMI01. Next base: position 10,516 of record JAAYRR010000057.1, on the reverse strand, counting down.
TTAGAAGAGGGAAGGTGAAAAATTTGATCATTGCGGAAAGAAAACCTTTAGCGGAAATTGCTGAGATGTTGAAACCTTTCCAGAAAATATGCATTTTGGGCTGTGGGACTTGTGTTACTGTCTGTCTGGCAGGAGGGGAGAAGGAAGCAGCTGAAACAGCAGCAGCCCTTTCTTTGCTCCGCCAAAAAGAGGGGCAAAAAACAGAGATAAGCACCTTTACCCTTTTGCGACAGTGTGAATACGAATATATTGATGATTTCATTGCCAAGAATGAATTCGATTATGATGTCATTCTCTCCCTGGCCTGTGGTGTGGGTGTGCAAACCATGACGACCAGGATGCCTGACAAAATCATTCTGCCGGGACTGAATACAAAGTCCATGGGCTATCCTGTGGAACAAGGTGTTTGGACGGAGAATTGTCTGGGCTGCGGTGACTGTGTCCTGGATTTAACGCTGGGCATCTGCCCCATTGCACGCTGTTCCAAGAGCATGTTAAACGGCCCCTGCGGGGGTTCCCAGGACGGAAAGTGTGAGGTTAGCAAGGATATAGACTGCGCCTGGCACCTGATCTACGAACGCCTGTCAAAAATGGGAATGGTCGACAGAATGAATAAAATCCAACCCCCCAAAAACTGGTCTACTTCCCATCACGGAGGTCCAAGAACTATAATAAGGGAGGATGTCAGGCTTGAAACCGGAGAGTAATCTTGAAAAAATACTCACTAGCGGGCATTTTGCGGTAACGGGGGAACTGGGCCCGCCACGGAGTGCTTATGTAGACGAAATAAAGCATCATGCTGACGCCATGCGTAAGCATGTGGACTCGTATAACATCACTGATAACCAGACAGCAATTGTACGTACCTCCAGTATAGGGGTGGCAGCTTCCCTACTGCAAATGGGTCTGGAACCCAACGTGCAGATGACTGTGCGTGACAGGAACAGGATCTGCCTACAAAGCGATTTGCTGGGGGCAGTCAGCTTTGGCGTCAGGAACTTTCTTTGCTTACAGGGGGACCACGCCAACTTTGGTAATGAACCCCAAAGTAAAAACGTAAACGATTTAGACTCCATGCAGCTGATTCAGGCGCTGAAGAACTTGCGGGATGAAGGGGTCTTCATTAGCGGCGAAAAATTGGAACACCCTCTGCCCAGAATATTTATCGGTGCAGTGGCTAACCCCTTCGCCGATCCCTTTGAATATCGCCACCTGCGTCTGGCCAAAAAAATTGAAGCCGGTGCGCAGTTTATTCAAACCCAATGTATTTTTGACATGGATCGCTTTGAAAAATGGATGGAAAAGGTCAGGGAACTGGGCTTACACAAGAAAACGTACATTATGGGCGGTGTAACGCCGATCAAATCTATCGGGGCTGCCCGTTATATGCAAAAGAATGTCGCCGGTATGATTGTTCCTGAAGCACTGATAGAACGAATCAAGGGTGCTAAGGACAGGCAAAAGGAAGGCATCAAGATTGCCATAGAAACAATCCAACGCCTCAAGGAAATAGAAGGCATTGCCGGTGTACACGTAATGGCTATTGCCTGGGAAGAAGTTGTGCCAGAAATAGTTGAAAGTGCCGGACTTTACCCACGCCCTAAAGTAGACTGATCTTTAAAGCCCGTTTTATTAAAATTATGGTAAAATGAAAAGCAGGCTTATTAAAAGCCTGCTTTTTATTCTTGCATATCCCTGTAGGTAAATAATGGAATTATAACGGGGGAGGTTATCATTTGAATAAGCAGTTTGTTAAGGATTTGAAAAGAGGTAGTTTTGTAGAATCACAATTTGTGGTAGTTGATGTGCGGGAATTGCCCTTTTCTTCCCCCTCTAAAAGTGGCGAATATTTTTTTAAGCTGCAGTTAGGGGATATCAGCGGCGTCATTAAGGGCATTATTTGGGACAGTGCATTGGTTAAAGAACCGATTTGTAGGGACGATATTCTATTGATCAGGGGCGAGGTGGGGGAATATAATGGGCCCCAGCTGGTGATTAGCGGTTATAAAAAAATTGAAAAGGAAAATGTCTACAGAAGCCATTTTCAGGCCACCTCTTCCCGGGATATAGAGGAAATGTGGGAGACCCTTATAAACATAGTTGGACAAAATGTTCATGAAGAAAACCTGCAAAGACTTTTAAAGGAATTTTTTGCTGATGAAAAACTTGTGGAAAAATTTAAGACTTCCCCGGCTGCAAAGGTCATTCATCATAATTACTTAGGGGGGCTTTTGGAACACACCCTGGAGGTTGTGGAAATGTGTTTACAGATTACTGAATTATACCCACAACTTAATAAATCCTTGTTGATCACAGCGGCAATTTTCCATGATCTTGGTAAAGTTGAAGAATATGATCCCCATAGTTTTGTGTTTGAACAAACGGATAAAGGGCGTTTGTTAGGCCATATTACTATTGGTTTGGAAATGGTCAGGGGATTAATGGAAAGGCTGCCGTTATTCCCAGAAAAGCTTAAAATGCAACTTGAACACGCAATGATCAGCCATCACGGGGAAAAAGAATGGGGTTCGCCGGAGATTCCCCAGACATTTGAAGCCTTTGCCTTGTTTCATGCAGATCTGCTTAGCGCCCGCTTAAAACAATTCCAGCAGGTTATGGATAAGAACATAAAACAGTCCAAGCATTGGAGCAGTTGGGACAATTTTTTGGGGCGCAGGGTGTATACTGGTTTTACACCTAAATAAGATCGCCCCTAAAAATGTATAATAGGCAGGAAATTTAACAACAATAGAGAATTTCTTAAAGTAAGGTATGATTATCTTGTTAAGGCCTAGAATAGTTTAAAAAGGCCGGTAATTTTTATCTTATTAATAATGAGCGGTGAAAAAATGTTGGGGAATAAAAGTGTGCCAAAAGTAGTTTCCTTTTTAAAAAGTGCCAATTACTATTACCAAAAAGGAAATCATTATTATCAACAAAACAAGCTTGAAAAAGCGTTATTATTTTTTAAAAAAACGGTTGAGGTTGAACCGGAAAACTCTATCAACTATTACAACCTGGCCTGTTTATTAAGTAGAATGGGTTACCTTGATAAAGCCAATGAAATTTTTAATTCTGTTGTTTATCAAATGGACCCTTCTTTAACAGAATGCTATTTTCTAATGGCTGTAAATTATGGGTTGATCGGTAACCTGGAAAAAGCATGTTATTTCCTTAATTTATATTTACGTTATGCACCTGATGGGGAAATGGCCCAGGATGCTGAGGAGCTGCTTTTTGCCTTGAAGGAGGAGGCAGAGGAGGCTTATTTTAGTAGGGGTTCCGGAGAAAAAGAAGCTGTTGTCAGGAAAAAATTACCTGAAGAAGAAAAAATCATTGCACTTTACCATGAAAATCAGATCGTCAAAAATGCTTTATGGCAGGCCCTGTATGGGGGCGATGAACAGGTTGTTAAAAAAGCGCTGCGTATTTTTAGCTTACTGTCTGAAAAGGGCGGGGAAGTTATTTTACGTGAATTTGTGCGCAACCCCTGGGTTAAGCAAAGGTTGCGTATGCATGCCCTTTTGGAAATGAAAAATATGGGTATCCGGGGGTGCGTAACAGTTTTTTTAGAGGAATCCCTGCGCGATATAGATCTTTCCTATTACCCCCTGATTGCACCCCGGTGGCTTGATCAGTGGCAGGATGTGCTGGATTGCACACTGGAAAACATGCGCCAAAGTAAGGCTTACGGTGAACGCTTTTATGAAGACGTGCTGGCGATGTGGATTGATTATCTTAACAATATCTATCCCCGTGTGCCCAATATTAGAAAATGTACAACTTGGGCTGCTGCCTTGGAATATTCCATTGCCAAGTTTCACTTTCTAAATATTACACAGAAAAAATTGGCCCGGCAGTACGGCATTTCCCCCTCCAGCGTTTCTGTAAAATACCGGGAAATTAACAGGGTGTTGAATATTGAACACCGCGCTTACCAGAATATGCTGCGCTATCTTACCCAGAAGGAAGACGAATAGAACACATAACACATAAAGCCCCATTTTGACGGTCAAAAAACAGGGCTTTAAAGGTGGTTTGAATAGTTTTGCACAGGCAATCATTGGTGGTAAATACTCAAAATAGGGAAGAATTTAAGGATATAACGGCAGAAATTAGGAACTTTATTCAGGCTACAGGTGTGGAAAAAGGTTTTTTGACTGTTTTTGTTCCACATACGACGGCAGGGGTTACAGTTAACGAGGGGGCTGATCCCGCGGTAAGCAGGGATCTGCTTTATATTTTAGGTAAGCTTGTTCCCCATTTTGACCCAAAATATGAACATTACGAGGGAAACAGTGATGCCCATGCCAAGGCCTCCCTGCTGGGGTCCAGCTTAAACCTGCTGGTGGAAAACGGCGACCTGTTCCTGGGGACCTGGCAGGCTGTTTTTTTTGCAGAATTTGACGGACCCCGGCAACGCAGGGTTTATCTTGCGCTTGCCGGTTCATAACAAAAGGCAGACAGGCTTAGGTTTATGACAGCCCCCGTGTGCCAGCCGTTTATTCCTCCAGCAAGGACCTCCAAAGACTTCTAACCTCCTGTGGAGTTAATCCTTCTCCTAAAAAATTATTTTCAAGCCAGACTTCAAAATGCAGATGGGGGTTGGTTTTCTCACCCCTGGCTCCTTCGCTGGTACCGGAGTTGCCAACGTTGCCCAAAAAATCACCGGCCCGCACCGGATCACCTTCCTGTAGATGGTTTGCAACAGCACTTAGGTGGGCGTAGCGTGTGCTGGTACCAAAAGAATGCGCAATCCAAACCTGCCTGCCACGTAACTTGTCCAAAATATTTTCTGGCGTAGCCCCTGCCTCCATACAGTTTTGGAGCATTGCGGTACGTTCTTCCACAGAAGGTTCTTGGTAGTGATGATCAATGCGGCAAATAACGCCGGGCCCGGCTGCAAAAACCGGATCCCCATAATTCACTTGGATGCCGCAGTAATCTGCATAAAAATCCAGACCTTCATGCACACCATGGCGGTAGGCACGAGGGGCACCGGGTAACTGGGAATCCCTGGTTGTTATGCTTGCCCCGGGCAGGGGCATCTGTAGAAAGGACAGTTTTTCAAACATAGCTTCATCCCATGTTGTGCTATTTTCTTGTTGCGGGGAGGTAGGCGTTCTTTCTTCTTCCGGGATATTATTTTTTTCAGGGGCCGGAAGGGAACCCGGCGGTGTGCTTGTTGGCTCTTTTTCCAACATAGTTTCTGCATTGTTTTTAACATTTGCCTTTGCATCCGTTTTTACGCCCGGTTTTTCAGCGTTGTTTTGGTTTTTCTGCATTCCTTGTAACCCGGTTAAAACCTGATTTTCAGAGGCCCCTTTGGGAAAAATTAAAGAGGAAAAAAGAAATAGGCTGCAGAAAATAATGAAACCAAAAATAAGTAAAGAAAAAAAGCCACCTTTTTTGGACATTGTGTTCCTCCCTGTATTTCTAATTTTATTTTAACATATTTTAGTGCAAAAAAGTAATTGTTTTGCTGGAAAAGATATAAATTAAAGGAAAAAGGCAGAGCTACGAAGAATAAATATTTTTTGAATGGAGGGATAATGTTGTGTACCAGAAACGCCCTTTCTAAGGTTCTACAAAGGTTTGCAGCCCAAGACCCCGCGGAAATGGCAGCCCTAAGCGGCGCAGTATTTAAAGATGATATGCTGCTTTTAAAATATTGTAATATTCCTTTGGGAATTACATACCCCACGGGGGAGGCCCGCTTTTTCGATGCAGAAGGGAACATTTTACCCGGGGGCCCTGTACATGAGGAAAGGGTTGTTATTTTACAGTATCTGGCAACGGCCAGTGGTTTGCCGGCAAGGGGACGCTGGCTTTCCTTTCATGAGCTCAGGGGTGGGCAGATGCACTGGAAACCTTTCCAAAGGGAAGCCCTGGAACCTTTGGCCCAACGCTATCATTGCCAGAAGGAAACATTTTTAGAACGGGGTTACCAACATGGCGGAAAACGTTTGGATCAGGGGGATGCAAGCGTGCTGGTACCTGTTTTGCCGCGCATTGAACTAGCTTTTATTCTTTGGGACGGGGGAGAGGAATTTGCCCCGCGTGCCACAATTCTTTTTGATACTGTTGTGGAGGCTTATTTTCCCACTGCCGTATCATATATCCTGGCCATTCAAGCAGTTATACGTATCTGGTTTCCCGGCGATACAAGATTTGACCAATAATTTCACGGCTTTAGTCAGGAGGGGTGACCTTGTTGCCCAAGGATATGCTGAACCTGCACGACTTTACACGGGATGACCTGGAAGAAATCTTATTGCGGGCTGCCTATTTCAAAAAAAAGGATGGAAAGTTGTTTTCATCCCTGCAGACTAAAACCATTGCCATTTCTTTTTGGGAGCCCAGCACCCGCACCCGACTATCCTTTGAACTGGCTGTCCGTAAGCTTGGGGGTAAAATTATAAGTTTCAACCCGGGAATATCCAGCGAAGGAAAAGGGGAAAACATAAAAGATACCGTCAAAACCCTGGCCTCCTTAGGTGCCGATGCCCTTATTTTCCGCCACCGCATACCCGGTTTTTTTCAAAGGATCGCACAGTCAACGGGGATGTCCTTAATCAGCGGCGGTGAAGGTTGTTACCAGCACCCTACGCAGGCCCTTTTAGATATTTTTACCTTGCAGGAAAAAGGGATTGACTTTACAGGGATAACGGTGGTTATGGTTGGTGATATTTTACATAGCCGAGTGGCACGTTCCCATTTTTACGTCTTACCTCTTTTTGGCGCCAAGCTGATCCTGGTGGCGCCCCCAGTTTTGCTGCCGCCGGCATTGGTTCCTGCCGGTGTTGAACGTTCTTATCATCTGGAAAATGTGCTGCCTGCGGGGGATGTCATCTACTTTTTACGGGTACAAAGGGAACGGCAGGAAAAGGGGTTGCTGCCTTCGCTTGGTGAATATGCTGTTTTATATGGCCTGAATGAAAAAAGGTTGACCTTATTAAAGGAAAACGCATTATTAATGCACCCCGGCCCGATGAACATCGGTATAGAAATAAGTTCCAGGGCTTTAAAAAGGTTGGAAAGCAGTTGCCCACAAAGAACTCTTTTTCGGGAACAAGTTCAAAACGGAGTTTATGTGCGCATGGCTGTGCTTGATTTACTTGTAGCCGGGAGAGTGGTTTAAATGGATTTACTGATTAAGGGAGGTATTTTATATGATCCGGCTGCCGGCTGGGAAGGTCCGGCAGAAATTTTGATCAGGGATAAAAAAATCGAGGCGGTTTCACCGTCTTTGGGGCCGGTTGAGGCACCTGTGTTGGAAATGAAAGATAAGTTAATTTTCCCCGGGTTGGTGGATACACATGTTCATCTGCGTGAACCCGGGGGCGAAAACAAAGAAACGGTTGCCACCGGGTGTGCGGCAGCAGTGGCGGGAGGGTTTACGGCGGTAGCCTGTATGGCCAATACATCCCCGCCGGTGGATGGCAAAGAAACGGTTGCTTTTATTAAGGAACGGGCCCGACGGGCAGATTTAGCCCGGGTTTACCCCATCGGTGCCCTGACGCTCGGGCTGCAAGGCAAAGAACTTGCACCCCTATGGGAAATGGCCCAGGAAGGCGCACGGGGCTTTTCTGATGACGGCCGGCCGGTGATGAACAGCGGTTTGATGCTTAAAGCCATGCAGTTTGCCCTTGTTTTGGACTTGCCAATTATTTCCCATTGTGAGGATCTCAACCTTGCCGGAGATGGTGTTGTACACGCCGGCAGCCATGGTTACCGGTTGGGCTTGCCGGTGCTTCCCTCTGTTTCGGAGTCGGTGATGGTGGCCCGGGAAATACTACTGCAGGAGGCTGTCGGAGGCAAACTTCATCTGGCACATCTCAGTTGCAGCCAAAGTGTGGCCCTGTTAAAGTGGGCGCGGGAAAAAGGGGCCACCGCCCTGACAGCGGAGGTAACCCCCCACCACCTGCTTTTAACTGAAGAAGCAGTGGGCGATTTTGACAGCGCTGCCAAGATGAACCCCCCCTTACGAAACAGTGCCGATCGAGAAACTTTGCAACAGGCTTTAAGGGAAGGGGTTATTGAAATAATTGCTACAGACCATGCTCCCCACCACCCCTGTGAAAAAGAAGGGGATTTTTTAAATGCACCCTTTGGTGTGGTGGGGCTGGAAACGGCTTTTCCTTTGCTTTGGACAAAGTTTGTTGTTCCGGGGACACTTTCCCCGGCAGCACTTGTCAACTGCATGTCTTGTGCCCCGGCGCGCCTGCTCGGAATCCCGGGGGGCACCCTTGTTCCCGGTTCGCCGGCTGATTTGATGGCAGTTGACCCCCAGCTACAAATAGAAGTCGATGCCCGGCGGTTTTACTCCCGGGGGAAAAGTACGCCTTTTGCAGGGTGGCGTCTTGAGGGCTTTCCTGTGATGACCATGGTGGACGGGGATATTAAAATGTGGGAAGGTAAGGTGAAGGGTTTCAGCCCTGATTTTCCCGGCCGGGAAGAACTTCTTTGTAGAAATAATTAAAAAGGGGTCGATCTTGTGTTATTTAAGGCCTGTGTAGAATCTGTTGAAGAACTGGCCAGGCATTCCTATTATTTATTGCTCCGGGAACCACAACTTGCCGCGCAGTCCCGGCCTGGTCAGTTTTTACATATCCGCATCGGGGAAAGCCTTGTTCCTTTCCTGCGCCGTCCTTTTAGCCTGGCGGGTGCCTGCCCCCAAAGAGGAACGCTGGAAGTTATTTTTCGCCTGGCCGGGGAAGGAACCGCTATTTTGAGCAGGGTGAAAAAAGGTGCTGTTCTGAATTGCCTGGGCCCGTTGGGCAGGGGTTTTCAGTTTTCTGCCAGCCGCCTGCCGGCTGTACTTTTGGCGGGGGGTGCCGGGGTGGCACCGTTATTGTTTCTGGCCCGGGCGCTGGTTGGAAAAAAAAGAAGGGTGGCCCTCTTTTACGGGGCTGCTTCCAGGGACGACCTGCTGCCTCTGAAAAGATTATTGCCCCGGGAAACCGCAGTGCACCTGGCAACGGATGATGGCAGCAGCGGTTACCAGGGCCGGGTAACAGATCTTTTTGCCGGAGCTGTGCGCCAAGGTATGCAGCCGGTAGAACTATATGCCTGTGGACCCCGGCCCATGTTGCAGGTATTAACCAAAAAAAATGAGGCCTGGAATTTTCCGCTGCAACTTTCTTTGGAAGAAAGAATGGCCTGTGGTCTGGGCGCCTGTCAGGGCTGTGCTGTAAGCATACGGCAGGGGGAAAAAAGCACCTACCGGATGGTATGTAGTGACGGCCCTGTTTTTGCTGCACAGGAGGTGGAATGGTAAGATGGCTGACTTGGAGGTAAAGCTGGGGCCCCTAACCTTGAAAAACCCTGTACTGGCTGCCGCGGGGACTTTTGGTTTTGGTGAAGAGTACGCTTCTTTTTTCCCCCTGGAAAAACTTGGTGCGCTGGTAGTTAACGGCCTGACGCTTAAACCCCGGGCAGGGAACCCTCCCCCCAGAATCGTTGAAACGCCGGCCGGTATGCTGAATGCAATTGGACTGCAAAACCCCGGCCTGAAGGGCTTTCTGGAGCAGGAACTGCCCCGCCTGCAGGCCGGCCGTGTGGCAATTATTGTGAATATTGCCGGGGAAAATGAGGAAGAATACATAACCCTGGCGCAGGAGCTTTCTGCCGTCCCGGGAATTCTGGCCTTAGAAGTAAATCTTTCCTGCCCCAATGTAAAGCAGGGCGGGCTTCAATTTGGAACAGATGCTGCAAATATCGGCAGTTTGGTGGCAAGGATACGCCGGGTTACTGATTTACCCCTGATCGTTAAGCTTTCACCCAATGTGACAGACATTGCAGAACTGGCTCGGGCAGCAGAGAACAGCGGGGCAGATATCCTTTCCCTGGTGAATACCCTGCAGGGGATGGTAATCGATATCGCCGCCAGACGCCCGTTTTTAGGAAACATTACCGGTGGGCTTTCCGGGCCGGCAATCAGGCCGGTAGCCGTACGTATGGTCTATGAAGTATACCGTGCTGTCAGGTTGCCGCTGATTGGCATGGGGGGTATTATGCAGGTGCATGACGCTCTGCAATTTATGTTGGCCGGTGCCGGTGCTGTCGCCGTAGGTACGGCAAATTTTGTCGAGCCCTGTACGATTCCCCGGTTGATTGATGATCTCCATGCTTTTTTGAATACGGCAGGTCTTTCCAGCCTGCGGGAGATTGTAGGTGCGGCACATCATTAAAAAGAGAAAGGTGTTGGCAGGGCTTTGAAAGAACATGCGGCATTTAAAAAACAGGAAGCAGCAGCCCGGATTATCGTAGCCCTTGATGTGGACAGCGAGGAAAAGGCCTATAATCTGGTAAAGCTTCTTTCCCCCCCGGTTAGGTATTTTAAGGTGGGCATGAGGCTTTTTACAGCTTGTGGCCCCCGCATACTCAAGACGCTGAAAAAAATGGGTGTGCAAATTTTCCTGGACCTAAAGTATCACGACATTCCCCATACGGTGGCTACTACCGCGCAAGTGGTGACAAGTTATGGTGTTGATATGTTCAATATACATTTAAG
>JAAYRR010000056.1 GCA_012518675.1 Bacillota bacterium | reverse complement strand
TGCCCGTCGTGAACTGGAAAAGGCTGAAAATCCAGAGGAAGAAAGGAAGAAAAAGGTTGACGAATACCGGTTGGCCTTTGCCAACCCTTATGTCGCCGCCTCCCGGGGCTGGGTGGATGATGTGATTGATCCCCGGGCTACACGTGCGCACCTGATGCGTGCACTTGACTCGCTAAAAAATAAATTTGAAGATCGCCCCCGTAAAAAACACGGGAACTTCCCTGTCTAATCTTTTATTGACTTTTTGGTGGACAGGTGTTAAAATTTTTGCCAGATACATTTTAAGCCAGGCCGATGAAGGGGAGAGTAAGGACCGGGAAGGCTCTAGTGAGCCGGAGGCAGTGCAAATCCGGCGCCGGAACTGTTCTGAAGCGCACCCCGGAGATGAAAGCTGAAGCTATGAAAGACAAGGGGTCCTCTGCTTTTTAGCCTGCACATGGCCCCGGTCTTCTTTGTGCGTAGGTTTTTCCGGTTTACACCGTTAAAAGTATGCTGTGGCAAGATACCTGGCAACCTGAAGGGAGCTCCATGTACCGGCAGGAGCTAAAAAAGGTGGTACCGCGGGAAATTACCTCTCGTCCTTTTTTGGAGAGAGGTTTTTCTTATGCAAAGGAGGTTTGATAAATAATGATACGTGTGGGGGTAATTGGCGCCACCGGTTATACGGGGAGCGAACTGTTAAGGTTTATATTTTCTCATGGTCAAATTGAGCTGACCTATGTGACATCGTATTCTTTTGCCGGAAAATCCCTACCGGAAATCCACCCACATTACCGTGGTGTATTGGAACATGTTTGTGCTTCATTTTCCTTGGAGGAGGCCGTTGATAAAACGGATCTGGTTTTTTGTGCGTTGCCGCATGGGGAGGCTATGGATTTAGTGCCGCTTTTAGTGGAAGCAGGGTTAAAGGTGATCGATCTGAGTGCTGACTTCCGGCTGACGAATGCCGATACCTACCTGAAATGGTACAAAAAGGAACACTGTGCACCCCAGTACTTGGGGAAGGCGGTCTATGGTTTACCGGAGATTTATAAACAGGAAATTAAAAATGCTTCCTTTGTAGCCAATCCGGGCTGCTATCCCACTGCAGTTTTACTGGGTTTGGCACCCTTGGCTGAACAAGGATTGGTAGATTGGGAAACCTTGGTGGTGGATGCCAAGTCGGGGACATCGGGGGCGGGGCGGGTTCCTTCCACCACGCTGCATTTTCCCGAATGTGCGGAAAATTTCCGGGCTTACAAGGTTGCAGAACACCAGCATACGGCCGAAATGGAACAGGAATTGGGCCGGTTGGCGGGTAAAAGGGTGGCTTTTACTTTTGTCCCCCACTTGTTACCCATGGTTCGGGGCATTCTTTGCACCTTTTATCTCCGGCCAACAGTTAAAATCAAAGAGAATGAAGTCTGGGATATTTACCGGGAATTTTACAGGAAGGAAAAATTTGTGCGGGTGTTACCGGCGGCCCTCATGCCGGAAACCAGGAATGTATACGGCAGCAATTTTTGTGACATCGCTTGTAAATGGGATCCGCGGACAGGGCGGCTGGTTATTTTGGCAGCTATCGATAACCTGGTTAAAGGTGCGGCTGGGCAGGCGCTGCAAAATATGAACTTAATGTCGGGCCTGAAAGAAGAACAGGGTTTGCAGCTGGTTCCTTTACGGCCTTAAATAGCAGTTTGCGGGAGGTAGGTTTAATGAGCGTGCATATAAAAAAGGTGCAGGGTGGGATCACCGCGGTGCGCGGTATTGAAGCAGCCGGGGTCCACTGCGGCTTGAAAAAAAGTGGGGAAAATGATTTGGCCCTGCTTTACAGCCGGGAGCCGGCCGCTGCTGCCGGGGTGTTTACAACTAATAAATTTAGGGCGGCCCCTTTGTGTGTTACACAACAACATCTAGCCCATCCGGCCCGGGCGATTGTGATCAACAGCGGCCTGGCCAATGCTTGCACCGGGGAACAGGGGTTGGCTGCCGCCTTACGTACCACAGAGATCGCTGCAGAGGAATTGGGCATCTGCAAAGAAGAGGTTTTAGTGGCCTCTACGGGGGTTATCGGCGCCCACCTGCCCCTGGATAAAATTGCCCGGGGGATTAACCTGGCAGTGCAAAACTTATCCCCCCGGGGAGGAACGGAAGCGGCACGGGCGATTATGACTACCGACACCAAAATTAAAGAAAACGCCTACCGGGTGGCAACAGATACAGAATCTTTTACCCTGGCAGGGATGGCCAAGGGTGCCGGGATGATTTGCCCGGAGATGGCGACCATGCTGGCTTTCCTAGTTACAGATGTCCAAATAGAACGGGCAGCCCTGCAAAAGGCGCTGCAAAGGGCTGTGGACAGCTCTTTCAACCTGATTACGGTTGATGGGGATACTTCCACCAATGATATGGTTATCCTACTGGCCAACGGGGCTGCCGGGCTGCAAATTGAAGAAGGGGGCCCCCTTTGGGATCCTTTTAACCGGGTATTGCTGCAGGCTTGCCGGGAACTGGCCTATGCGATTGTTGCTGACGGGGAAGGGGCCACCAAGGTCATCAAACTGCAGGTAAAAGGCGCCCCTGACCGGGAAATGGCCCGCAAATTGGCCCGGGCGGTGCTCAATTCCCCACTGGTGAAAACCGCTTTTTTCGGTGAAGATGCCAACTGGGGTCGGATTGTAACGGCCTTGGGTTATACAGATGTTCCTTTTGATCCCGGGCAGGTGGATGTTTTTTTCGGTCCGCTCCAGGTTGTAGCCGGCGGGCAAGGGCTTTTTTTTGATGAACTGCAGGCTAAAAAAATATTGGCGCAGGCAGAAGTCCCCGTTTTGGTGGATCTGCACCGGGGCACAGCAGAGGTTACCGCCTGGGGGTGCGATCTTAGCTATGAATATGTGAAAATTAACAGTGCCTACCGGAGCTGAAGGAGGAAATTTTAGATGGAAAAATCTGTTGAAACCTTTATCGCCAAAGCAGGGGTTTTGATCGAAGCTTTACCCTATATTCGCAACTTTGCCGGTAAAACCTTTGTGATCAAGTACGGCGGTCAGGCCATGATCAGCACCGCAATGAAAAACTTAGTGGCCCAGGATCTTGTTTTGTTAAAATATATTGGCATTAACCCCATTCTAGTACACGGCGGGGGTAAAGAAATTACCATTTTAATGGAAAAGATGGGTAAGGAAGCCAGCTTTTTTAACGGCCTGCGGATCACCGACCAGGAAACTATGGAGCTGGTGGAAATGGTATTGGTAGGCAAGGTTAATAAAGAAATTGTAAGTTTGTTGAACAGGCATGGCGGCAATGCGGTGGGGTTAAGCGGTAAAGACAGCAGTCTTTTGGCCTGCCGTAAAAAACCACCGCTGCAGGTTGATGTGGACGGCAAGGAAGAGACGATCGATTTAGGTTATGTGGGTGATATTGTGAAAATAAACCCCGCGGTGATTCAGACTCTGAGCAAAAATGGTTATATTCCGGTAATATCCTCGGTTGGCGTAGGGACGGAGGGGGAAAGCTTAAATATTAACGCGGATCATGTTGCCGGAGAGCTGGCTGCCGCCCTGCAGGCAGAAAAGTTAATTGTGCTTACTGATGTGGAGGGCATTTTTGGGCAGGAGGGACAGCCGGAGACACTCATTTCCACGTTGAGCAGGCGTAGGGCGCAGGAAATGATCTTTTCCGGCAAAATATCAGCAGGGATGATCCCCAAAGTGGAGGCCTGTATCCGGGCCTTAAACAACGATGTGGCCCGCACCCATATTATTGACGGCCGCCTCAGCCATTCCATTCTGCTGGAAATTTTCACAGATAAAGGGATCGGGACGATGGTGGTCTAGATGTTGCAAAGGCAGCACCGGTTAAACGGCAGCGCGGCCCGCTGTTTTGCCGGATAGCCTAAACTGGCAAAGGGGGCTGCGGTCAGTCAGTTTAAAAACAAAAGTGTTACTAAGCTATTTTTATTATAAGTCCTGTGCGAGGAATCAAAGGGGGAAGGAATTTGCTGCAGGAAAAAGAAAAACGCTACATTATTAATACTTATAACCGCCGGCCGGAACAGACGCTGTTGCTGGTCCGGGGCCGGGGAACGCTGGTCTGGGATGAAGCGGGAAAGGAATATCTGGATTTTGTGGGGGGGATCGCCGTCAATGCTTTGGGCCATGCCTACCGGCCGGTTTTGGAGGCGGCTTGGGAACAGATGCAAAAGGTGATCCATACCTCCAATTTGTATTACAGCGGGCCCCAAATTGAACTGGCAGAATGCCTGGTCAAAAATTCAGTAGGTGACAAGGTTTTTTTCTGTAACAGCGGGGCAGAAGCCAATGAGGCAGCAATCAAATTAGCACGTAAGTACTACAAAACTGTGCTGCAGTCGGAAAGGTTTGAAATTATTACGGCCCTGAATTCTTTCCACGGGCGCACCCTGGCGACTGTGGCCGCGACAGGGCAGGAAAAATTTCACAGGGGTTTTGAACCCCTGCCGGCCGGCTTTTGTTACGCTCGTTTTAATGACCTGGAATCTTTTCGCTCCCAGATAAATGAACGTACTGCTGCAATCATGGTGGAACCATTGCAGGGGGAAGGCGGGGTTCACCCGGGGACGGCTGATTTTTTAAAGGGGTTGCGGCGGTTATGTGATGAAAAAGAGCTGTTGTTAATTTTTGATGAAGTGCAAAGCGGCATGGGGAGGACCGGCAGGCTGTTTGCCTATGAACACGCGGGGATTAAACCGGACATTTTTACCTCAGCGAAGGCCTTGGGAGGGGGCTTCCCCATTGGGGCGATGCTTTGTGCAGAAAAAGTGGCGGCCGGTTTTGCACCCGGTGATCATGCTTCTACTTTTGGGGGAAACCCTGTGGCCTGTGCAGCAGCTTTAGCTGTACTGCAGGCGATTTTAAAGGACGGCTTTTTGGACGAGGTGGCCTCCAAAGGGCGTTCCTTTCAGGATAAATTGCAGCTCTTGGCGGGCAGGTTTTTGGGGATTATTGTCGAAATTAGGGGTAAAGGGCTGATCACCGGGGTGGAACTGTCAGGACGGGCCGGGGAAGTGCAGCGTGCCTGCCAGGAAAAGGGGTTGCTGCTGAATGCCATCGGGGAGCATGTTTTGCGGTTTCTTCCTCCCTTAAATGTTACCAGGGAAGAACTGGACGCAGCCCTGGAAATTTTAGAGTGGGCCTTGGAGGAGGTATTTGGCAGTGCACAAGGAAAATAATCTGCAAGGAAGGGACTTTTTGTCCTTACAGGATTTTAGCGCTGCAGAGATCAGGGTGCTGCTTGCGCTGGCCAAGGATCTGAAATCCCGCCAAAAAAAAGGGGGCTTGCAGCCTTTGCTGGCGGGAAAAACACTGGCCATGATTTTTGAAAAACCTTCGACCAGGACCAGAATTTCCTTTGAGGTTGGCATGTGGCAACTGGGGGGGACTGCGCTGTTTTTAAGCAGTCAGGAGCTGCAGATGGGTCGGGGGGAACCGATCAAGGATACTGCTGCCGTTCTTTCACGCTATGTTGACGGCATCATGATCCGGACATTTGACCATGCTGTTGTGCAGGAGCTGGCCCGGTATGCCTCTGTGCCGGTAGTGAACGGCCTTACAGATCTGCTGCATCCCTGCCAAATTTTGGCCGATCTGCTGACGATTGAAGAAAAAATGGGGCGCCTGCAGGGGGTTAAGGTAGCCTATACCGGTGATGGCAACAATGTGGCCCATTCACTTCTTTTAGGGTGTTCAAAAATGGGACTGAACTTGGCTGTAGCTACGCCCCCCTCCCACCGGCCCCTGCCGGGGGTTGTAGCCCAGGCATTGGCCAATGCCGAGCAAAGCGGGAGCAAGGTGTTTATTACAAATGATCCTCTAGAAGCTGTAAAAAATGCCGATGTAATTTATACCGATGTCTGGACGAGCATGGGCCAGGAAAAGGAACAGGCAGCGCGCCGGAAAATTTTTGCCCCTTATCAGATCAACAGCAACCTGGTAAAGACAGCCGGGCCGGAGGCGTTGATCATGCATTGCTTGCCTGCCTACCGTGGGGAAGAAATAACCGCCCAGGTGCTGGAAGGGAAGCAATCTGTGGTGCTGGATCAGGCTGAAAACCGCCTGCATGCACAAAAGGCCCTGCTGGCCCTGCTGATGGGCACAGCTCGGGGCTAAAACTAAAAAACTGTCCGGGGAGACTGTTTTTCAGATCTACCGGCAGCCGCCGGGGTGTTTGCAATAAACCCCGGTTGTTGAAAAGGATGTGAACCATGGCTTTAGAAGAAAAAAACGGTATGGCGGGTATTGTTAACGGCAAGATAGTGGTCCTTAACCCCCGGGAAGGCGGGCGGCCGGCTGTTTTATCTCCCCCGCAAAACGGGGTTGAAATTTATGTGAACGAAACAAAGGTTAATAAGACTGTGGAATTAAGGGAAGAAGATCGAATTGAAGTAAGACCTTTGGTTTCCTCAGAAACAGCTTTGATGCAGGTTTACGTTTCCCCGGACGGCCTTTCTGCCTCATTGGCAGTTTTTCCGCAGATTACCCACAGTTTTTTTCTGGATGAAGCCGCAATGACCAGGCATCTCCGGCCGGAGGTCAGTAAAAAAGAGGTGCGGGAAAAAGTTTGCACGCTTGCAGACGCAGAAGCGGAACTGAGAAAAAACAAGGTTACCTTTGGTCTTGATTTCGCTGCCCTAAAAGAAACTGTTGACAAGGCAGAGGGTCAATTACAGGTTGTGGCCCGGGGTGAAAAAGTCAGGCCGGGCAAAAACGGTTTTATTGAATTTTTAATCGAATCTAAAATAGAAAAAATCAGCTATGATGAAAAAAAAGAAAAGGTGGATTACAGGGAAAGATACCGTTTTCCCACGGTGCAGGCAGGTGAACGGATTGCCTTGATTCACCCCGCCGTCGAAGGCCTGCCCGGACAAAGTGTTTCCGGGGATGTCATTCTCCCTGCACCGGTAAAAGATGCTGCTGTAAGGTGTGGGGAAGGCGTAGCCTTACAGGATAACGGCCGTGAAATTGTAGCTCTCAGGGACGGGCTTCTGGCGGTGAAGGGCAGTTTTGTCAAGGTTGAAGATCTGTTGTTACACAACAAAGACGTAGATTTGGAAAGCGGCAACCTGCGTTTTAACGGAAATATACAGATTTACGGGAATATCAGGGAAGGAATGCAGGTTGAAGCCCTGGGTAATCTTTATGTTGACGGCAATGGTTATGAAGCTACAGTGCAGGCTGGGGAAGGCGTTCATTTCAGCGGAAATTTAATCCAATGCCAGGTTAACGGGGGGCTCCACTATACCTTTTTGCAGGGCGCAGCCTTGCTTCTGAAAAAAATACATACAGGTTACAGTAAATTTTTAAAGGGCACCAAACAGGTCCTCAGTATTTTAAGTGAAAGGAAACAACTGATTGATGAACAGGCAATTACCTTTACTATAAATTCCATCCTTGAAAAAAACCTGCCTGCAATACAGGGGCCCGCTTCCAAAATGGAACAGCTTTTGGACAGAACGAAGGCCCGGAATCAACAAACAAAGCGTTTGCGTGAAATGTTAATTTTCCTCAAACAGCACTGTTCTTTATCCCGGAAACCTAGAAATTTGCAGGCACTGGAAAATGCGGCAAACGAACTAAAATCTTTGTTAACAGAGTTTCAGGAAACACTGGAAAAGATCCCCCTGCTCAGCGCCTCTTATGTGCAGAACAGTAGTTTAAACCACAGCGGAGAAATCCATATTGTCGGTGCCGGTTGCTATCAAACCACCCTCCAGGCCGGAAAAGGGGTAACGGTCCAGGGCGTATTTCGCGGTGGGAAAATAAGGGCCCGGGGAGATGTTTATGTTGGAGAATTTGCCCAGATGATAGATGCGGCCGGTTTTGCAGAAAAGGAGAAAATGATAGGGATTAAGGTGCCGGTTGAAGCCAGTATTTGTTTTGGGAAGGTACACGGGGATGCTG
>JAAYRR010000055.1 GCA_012518675.1 Bacillota bacterium | reverse complement strand
CTGTTCGTTTGGATCCGAAATTTCTATGGGCTTCAGGTCGCTTTTTTGAATATTGTCCGTCAAGTTAAAAGCGCTTTTTGAAACTGGCCCCGCACAGGCAGAAAGCAGGAAAGTTAACAACAAGCAACCATCAAAATACATTTTTTCATAGTCTGTTTCCCCCTTTTAAATAAACAGATGATATGCCATGGTGAAAAGTTCCTTTTTTGTTTTTCTGCGGGGGTTTTTATCTGTACATTGCCAAACCGACGTCAAACGTTAAAGCGGAAGTTGATTATATCTCCGTCCTGGACAGGGTATTCTTTCCCTTCCAGGCGCAAGAGGCCCTTTTCTCTTACGGCGGCGGTGCTGCCTAACCTGTAAAGATCATTGTAATGGAAAACCTCCGCCCGGATAAAACCGCGTTCCAGGTCGGAATGAATTTTGCCGGCTGCTTTTTGGGCAGTTGTGCCCTTCCGAATTGTCCATGCTTTCACTTCATCTTCCCCAACGGTAAAAAAGGAAATCAGGCCAAGGTGTTCGTAAGCGGCGCGGGCCAGACGAGACGTGCCTGATTCTTGCAGGTGCAGGTCTTTTAAAAATTCTGCCCGTTCTTCCGGCTGCAGTTGACTAATTTCCATTTCTATCTGGGCGCAGGTTTCAATCAAGGCGACTCTATTGTCTGCGGCAAATGAAATTACTTCTTCTTTTTCCGGATAATTCCCGGCGATAAGTTGATCTTCATCTAGGTTTAAGACAGCCATAAAAGGCTTTTTTGTAAGGAAGTTGTATTCCTCCAGTAGCGATTCTTTTTCCCGGTTCAGGCTAACGCTGCTCAAAGGTTTTTCTAATAGCAAAACGGGAAGTATTTCCTCAAGCAATGCCAGTTGAAAGGCACTCCCCTTTGGCGGTTTTTTTGCTTCGTTGATGTGTTTGATCCGGGTTTCTAACAGGTCTATATCGGCTAGCAGCAACTCCAGCCGAAAGTCAAGCAGCTCCTTTAACGGGGTAGGGTTGCCGGCGACCGCGTTAACCAACTTTGTTTGAAAGGCCCGCACTACTTGTACAAGCACATCTGAACTCCGGATTTCGTCGAGCATTCTGGCGGTGGCGGCCCGGTTGCCATTTTCCGATCGTACCCCCGGTATATCTTTAAACTGTATCTGTGTAAAAGTGGTTTTACGCGGCCTAAAGAGCGTGGTCAGAAAATTGATGCGCGGATCCGGGACAAAAGCACTGCTCCGGTGCACCTCCCCGTTGCCCTCAAATCCTGTTACGTATTCTGACCCTGTCAACAGGTTAAAAAAAGTAGTCTTTCCCCCGAAAGGCGCCCCCATTAGTCCTATCTGCAATTTTTACCCATCTCCTATAACATATTATTCTGCCCATATTCAAAGTAACATCTATTAGATTATAAAATCCGGCCAGAAAAATCAATAAGGTTGGCTACCGATAATATAATTTAATGGTATATTGTTTAAAAGCCGCAAAGACTTTTACTTTTACAGTCCCGATCGCCGGTTGATTTTGAAAAACACCTATTGACAATCTGCTTGGTATTTAATATTATGGTGGTGCATTGGTGGGTTAGTGCACTATAACGGTGGTGAATAAATGGACTTTGATGCGACAAGACCTATTTATCTGCAAATCATTGAACTGTATAAACGGGCCCTGCTGACCGGGGAACTTAAATCCGGCGACAAGATTCTGTCGCAACGAAATTATGCCGAGCAGTATAAGGTTAACCCTAACACGGTTCAGCGTGCCTACCGCGAAATGGAAGCTTTGGGCCTGGTAGAAACTTTACGTGGTCAAGGAACGTTTGTTACCGTTACAAAAAAGCAGCTCCGCACCATGAAAGAGGAAACCGCGGAAAATGCCTTGCACAGTTTTATTTATGAAATGAAGACACTTGGCTTTACCCTGGCCGCAGTACTGACCAAGGTTCAAGAAAACTGGGAAAAGGAGGCAAATGGAAGGTGATCATCTTTGAAAAGGCCGGCAAAAATTTTGGCCGCACACCGGCCTTAAATAATGTCAATTTATCTTTGCCGGAGGGCAAAATAATCGGCTTGTTTGGCCCCAATGGCGCCGGCAAATCTACCCTTCTTAAGGCGGCAGCCGGGTTGGTACGCCTCAGCAGCGGCCGGGTTACCGTGGATGGAAAAGCGCCGCGACAAAGGCGCACCCGGCTGGCGTACTTGCCGGAACAAAACACGCTCCCGTCAAATTGGACTATAAAACGGGCCGCAGAATTTTACCGTGCTTTTTTTGCCGACTGGGACAATAAGCGCTACGAAAAGCAAATGGAATTTCTCAACTTAAAAGATGACCTGCGGTTTGCCCGGATCTCAAGGGGGCAGCGGGCCAAGGCCAAACTGGTTTTAACCCTCGCCCGCCAAGCACGCTACATTCTGCTGGATGAACCTTTTTCCGGTATTGATATCCTGGCCCGGGAAGAAATCAGCAAGGCGCTGGTCCGCGACTATAGTGAAGGGCAACAAACCATTGTGGTGGCAACACACGAAATTGACGAAATTGAAAACCTTGTGGAGCATATTATATTTTTGGATAATGGCCGGATCACTGTTTTGGGCGATGCCGACGAACTGCGTCGCCAAGAGGGTAAGTCCATAGTGGCCATCATGAAGGAGGCGTTCCGAGATGGCGGCAAGTAAGTGGAACATGTTTAAACAGTTGTTCAGGAAAGACTGGGCGCAGGTAAAGACGGAGATTTATTTCGTCCTGGCCTTGACCCTGACGATAAACCTGGTTGTCAATATTTTGAACATCCGGCAGGCGGTACCGCTATTTGTTTTTATTTTTATGGCCCCTTTTTTAGTGCCCCTGTACTCTGCTGTGCAGCTTTTTCGCCGGGAATGGTCCAGTGGCACCATCTACCTGTTGCTTTCCTTGCCCCTGGGCGGTTTTCTCATTTTCCTTTCCAAACTGCTGGCCGTCTTGTTGGAATTTATGATCCAAATTACAGCCGTTTTTGGCCTGACCAACGTGTTTGTTTGCCTGTCCGGCGCCGCTAATCCGCGCCTAACCTTTAATTTTGCCAATTTCTTCACCGGCAATTTAGCACACGCACCGGAAATACATGCGCTGGGCATGGCCGCCTTAATTATGCTCGGCGGACTGGCGCTGGTTACCGCTGCAATCTTCTTCAGCCAGTCGCTGGGCCGCTTAGTGCCGAAATATCAGGATTTAAGTGCCTTCGTCTTTTTTTTATTATCCCTTTGGGTTGCAATCAAAATTGCAGCAGGTCTTGGCGGCGCCGTGATCCCTTTTTCAGCAGCTCCGCCGGAACCGGCACTAATTTGGCAAATAGCCTTTTTTTTGCTAGGCATTGAGCTGCTGATCACCGGGCTGTACCTTGCTGCTGCCGCTTGTATTTACGATACAAAGTTGGAATTGTAACAGCAAAGGTTATTAAATATGAACCAGAAAGCTGCGTTTTGAAAGATCTGATCCTTCGTGACGCCAATTTGGATCCTTGGTTATCTATTCGTGAAGTATTCATTACTGAAGGGGGAAATTCCGTTAAATTTATTCATACTATCTATAATAATAGGGTTTTCAATATTTGCGTTGATGATCTTCCCTTTAATTACAGGTAACTTGCGAAGGATCTGCCTAAAAGGTCACTGGCAAAGCATCCCTCCCAAATAGGCAAGTCTGGAATATTGTCCCCTATTAATCTTTGTTATGGCTGAAGTTAACTATTCACCAGTAGAAAAATCCCTGGCACCTAAACGACAGGCAACAGCAAGAATAGCCCTTCCAAGGATTGTTGAAAGGCCGGCATTTGATGCAACAAAAGGCATCCGGCAGGCTTTATTTACAGGCAGGCCCTAAAGGGCCTGCCAGCCTTCATGGCGTTTTTAACTTTGCAGAAGTGAGGCTTTTTGCGCCGGAAAATGAATATAGCCCGTCAGCAGGTGACGTGCACAGCATGTTTTTCATTCGATTGTTTTACGTTTTTATGTTATTCTGGCATTGGCGGTATACTTTTGATTCGGTTTTTTTATCCAAACCCATTATGCCAAATATAGTCCAAGCACCAGCAATTCAATTTTTTTATTCATTGGATAGCCCCTCCGGTTGATGGGTTATTTTTGAACGCTGGAAAGAAGGGAACAATTTTGGGAGATTACCGTTATATTTTTGGGCCTGTGCCCTCCCGTCGCATGGGTCTGTCCTTAGGGGTGAGTCCCATCCCCCAGAAACATTGCAATTATTCTTGTGTCTATTGTCAGCTGGGCCGCACTAAGACCAAGCGGCGCCGGCGGGAAGCATACTGCCCGGCGGAGGAAATATTGGCGGAAGCTAATAATTACTTAGCGGGAAATCACCCCTTGGACCTGGTAACGATTGTTGGTGAAGGGGAACCTACTCTTTATTCCCATTTGGGGGCATTGATCAAGGGGTTAAAAAATTTGACGGTGAAACCAATAGCAGTGATTACAAACGGTTCGCTGCTATTTGAGGAAACCGTCCGGGAAGAACTGCTCGGGGCAGATATTGTCCTCCCTTCATTGGATGCCCACGATGAAGACATTTTTAAAAAAATTAACCGGCCTTTAAGCCAACTTTCCTTTAAACAGGTTTTCCAGGGACTAAAAACCTTTTCCGAAAGATTTAAAGGGCAATTGTGGCTGGAAACCATGCTGGTCCGAGGCTTGAATGATGGCGATGAATCCCTGGCTAAATTCAAAATTCTATTGGACAAATTAAATTACGACCGCCTGTATTTAAATATTCCACTTCGTCCCCCGGCTGAACCTTGGGTGGAAACGCCTACACCAAAGTCATTGGAAAAGGCGGTAACCCTGTTGAATGGTATGGCCATTGATCAGGCAATTACCGGCGGGTTTTCCAGCGGAATTGAAGACGATTTCGCGGCAGTTGCCAGTATTATCAAAAGACACCCAATGAATCAGCACGAAATAAAAAGCTTTCTGGATAAAAGAGGCTGCCCGGATGATAATGATATTTTCCGCAAACTTTCCCACAGTTCAAAGGTGCAAATAATCTCCTACAAAGGTTATAAAACTTACCGTGGGATTTAAACAAATTAAATATCAATGCCTAAAAAGGCCTTGACAGCCAGGCCGATCAGAAACAACACCAGAGCCACACCCAAGCTGGTACCGGCCCTTTCCCCAAATTGCCAGGCAAAGGGCAAATCTTTGGCCACACTGAGGCAGTTCCAGGTTTGTTCTGTCAGTTGTTTTCCCATTTTATTCTCCTTCATCTTCCTGGTATGCCCTCTATAAACATAATACGCAATATCTTATCCCGGCTTCCCGGCTACAGGAACCCCTTAACATATAGTATATTTATCTTGCTTCCCATAGGATCCTTTTTCTTCACCGGAAACATACGTATTATAAAAAGCTTATAAGGTGCCCGCTAGATTTATGTTATAATCCTTCAAGGGTGATCATGTGAAAAAAAATCCATTAGTCGTTCCCGCTGTAAAGTGGGTTGGTGGAAAACGACAGTTATTGCCAGATATTTTAAAACATGTGCCCGGCAAGTTTTCCACTTATTACGAGCCTTTTCTGGGCGGGGGTGCTGTTTTATTTGCCCTACAGCCCCGCCGGGCCGTAGTTAATGACATTAATGAAGAATTAATTAACGTATACACCGTTATTCGCGATCATGTTGAGGATCTGGTTGAAGACTTAAAAAAACATGAAAACAAGGCCGCCTATTTTTATGAAATAAGAGGAAAAGACAGGGATAAAAATACCTATGGCAAAATGAGTGGTGTAGAAAAAGCCTCAAGAATTCTTTATCTTAACAAAACTTGCTATAACGGCCTATTCAGGGTAAACCAACAAGGGGAATTTAATACCCCCTTCGGGCGTTACAAAAACCCCAACATCGTTAATGAAACAACGCTAAGGGCCATCAGCAACTACTTTAATAAAGCAAAAATTACACTTAAATGTGGGGATTTTAAAAAAGCAGTGCAAGGTATTAGAAAGGGTAGTTTTGTTTATTTTGACCCGCCCTACGACCCGCTTTCAGAAAGCGCAAATTTTACGGGTTATAACAGGGGGGGTTTTGACAGAAATGAACAGTTCAGGCTTAAAAAGCTGTGTGATCAGTTAAGTAACAGGGGCGTTAGGTTTCTCTTATCTAATTCAGCCACAGATTTTATTCTTGAACTCTACAAAAATTATAACATTATAACCGTGCAAGCCAACCGGGCTGTTAATTCCCGGGGAGATAAAAGGGGTAAGGTTGATGAAGTGTTGGTAAAAAATTATGCGTGAAATAAAAAATGAAGTTGTGTTGTTTGGAAGTAATTGTTAAAAGCACAGTAAAGCATACCACTAATGAATAGCCCTAGAAGGTTCCTTTAAAAACTGTAGAAAAGGTCTGGGGGCACACCCAGGCTAACGAAGAGGCCGTTCCCTTATTGTTTCATAATTTCAGTAACAATCCCCCGGCCCACAGTCAACCCGCTTGCCCTTCACAAAGCGGGCCACAATATTGTCCGCCCCGCCGGTGTAAATAAATTTTTGCAACCGTTCTTCCAAAGTAAAACCGGCCGTAATCAGCGCCTCGTCCTCAACAACAATCGCATCAAAGGCATACCCAGGTTCAAAACTGCCCACCTTACCGAAAAAACTGCCTCCCCCTTTCGTTCCCAGGTAAAAAACCTCCGCTGTGGTCAAAGGCGCACGCGGGGGCTCTAAAATATTTCTTATTTTTGATAGTTGAATAGCCCGCACCATAACCCGGTAAAGGGCTATGCTGTGGCCGGCACCAATATCACTGCCCAGCCCCAAATTAATACCCCGCTCTAAAAGTTCCCGCACCGGCATCATGCCACTTTTTAAATTAATATTTGCCTCCGGGCAATGCACCAGCCAGGCCGCGCTGTTTTTTGTGAGCAGTGTCTTTTCCTGTTCTGTTAAATGAACGGCGTGCGCCATAAGGGCGGGGGTCGGCCCCAGCAGGCCATAATGGTGATAAACATGGGCATAGGTGGGCTGATCGGGAAACAGTTCCTGCACCCAGGCTACCTCTGCCTTGTTTTCAGCCAAATGGGATTGCACCGGCAGGTGGTATTTTCTGGCAAGGCTTCCCAGCCCCGCCAACAGTTCAGGCGTAGTGCTGGGAGCAAACCGCGGAGTGATGATGGGCTTTACCAGGGGGTGGCCGCCATAACGCTTAATCAGCTCTTCAGTTTCCTGCAAGGAAACCGCTGTCACTTCTTGCAAGCCCGGCGGAGCGTGGCAATCCATATTTACCTTGCCTACATAAGCGCCAATTCCCCGGGAGGCTAAAAGATCAAATAAGAGTGCCGTGCTTTCCCGGTGCACAGTAGCAAAAATACAGGCCCGCAGTGTACCATGGCTGATCAGCTCCTCGACAAAACGTGCATAAGCCTCCCGGGCAAATTCCGGGTCGGCAAAACGTTCTTCAAGGGGGTAAATGTAGTGTTCCAACCAGGGAAGCAGTTCCTGATCCAGGCCGACGCCAGCCTGGTAAAATTGAGAGGCGTGCACGTGCAGATCAACAAAACCCGGCATAATTAACCGCCGGCCAAAGTTTTTAATCTTAAAATTGCTAAATAAAGCAGGCAATTTTTGATAAACCCCTTCCACCTGGCCCTTTGAAACTGCAATATAGCCGCCTTTGAGGGTTTTAAAACCCTGGGGTGTCGGGGTAAAAATAAGATCACCTTTGAAAATCTGCACTTTAGATGCATTGCCCCCCTACTGCATTTTCGAACCCCAGCCTTTAAAGAGGAAGTAGAAGAACTCGAATTGAAAAAACATGTCGCTGCAGATCTGTAGTCATAATTATAATTCCTGCACCTCCTGCCAAACCCCTACAAAAATTTCTACCAATTCCGGATCGAATCTAGTGCCGGCACACCTTTTCAGCTCGGCAAGGGCCTCCTCTTTAGAAACAGTTGCCGCCCCGCCCCTGGTCATCACCTCATAGGCGTCAACAATTGCGATAACCCTGGCCTGTAAAGGTATTTCCTTCCCCTTTAACCCCCACGGGTACCCTGAACCATCCCAGTGTTCGTGGTGTGCCAAAATATCTTCTGCCAGGTAGCAGTGCACCCCTGTGGCCTGGGCAATTCTGTAGCCAAATTCCAGTTGCTTTTGCATAATTTCTTTTTCCGGGGCCGACAAAACCCCTTTTTGGGTTACTATTTTCCCGGGAAGGTTTATCCTCCCGATATTGTGCAGTGCAATCAACGTGTGCAGTCGATCCAGTTCTGCTGCAGACAGCCCTTTTTTCTGACCTATTTTCATGGCCAAAGCTTGCATACGTTCAATATGTATTTTCATTCCCAGGTTTTTTTCTGTCAGGGTTTTGCGCAGGTAATTTAAAATCACTTTTCTTGCATTGTAATGTTCGGCAAGTTTCTGCACATACATATTATTTTCAGCTTTATTTAAAGCTTTAGCCAGGCTTTTATTGATGCTGTTTTTGGTTGCAACACCCAAGGAAATGGAAACAGGGACGCCTTTGACATGTGTTTTACGGCAATTGTCGGTTATTCTTTTACAGACATGTTCTGCTTCTGCCAGCGTAGTTTGTGGCAACAGAATAATAAATTCATCACCGCCCCAACGGGCAATAAAATCCTTTTTGCGGCAAGATTTCTTTAGAAGGCGTGCTGTTCGTTGCAGCTCCTTATCTCCGGCACTGTGCCCGCAGGTATCATTAATCAATTTTAAGCCGTTCAGATCGGCCATGATGACGCTAACGGGTAACTGCAGCTTATCAGTATCCAGCTTTTTTATTTTTTCCTGCATAAAATAACGGTTATGAAGCCCTGTCAGGCTGTCCTGCAGGCCCAGCCGTAAAATCTTTTTTTCGGCCTGTTTGCGATCTGTAATATCCATCAACACACCCTGTATGCCGATGGTGCGGCCCCCGCTGACAATTGGTTTGGCAGCTGTCCGCACCCAGGTGATCTGCCCTCTTTTGGTTATAAAGCGATATTCGGTAGCTTCATTAACCCCTGATAATACCTTAAGAAATTGCTCCATCCGCCCTGTTAAGTCTTCAGGGTGGACAAATTCGGTAAAACGCCTTTTAACCAATTCAGCAGGGGTATAACCGCTTAACTGTTCAACGTTTGGGGAAACGTAGATAATTTGGGCGTTTTCATCCAAGACATAGACCACTTCATTTAAATTTTCAACCAGTTCTCGGTAGCGGGTTTCACTTTCACGCAGCGCCTGTTCAGCTTTTCTGTAATCAGTAATATCTTGGATAATTACAGCAAAACAACCCTGTTCCTTACTAAAAGCCGTTATCCTGAACCAACGGTTTGCCTGTTCAGAGTATTGTTCAAAACTGGTTCTTTCACCAGTAAAAGCAACTTTGCCCAAGGTTTCGATCAAGTTATATTCTAAATTTTTAATACAAGGAAGCACATCTGTAACCCTACAATCCACAACCTTGCCCTGTAAAAGGCCGATCATTTCCTTAAAAGCGTCATTCACACTCAAAAGGATAAAATCCACCGGTTGACCGGCATTGTCCGTCATCACCTGACAATAGGCTAAGGCGTCGGGAAGACCGTTAAGCAGCATAAGGTACCTGTCTTCTGCACGTTCCATACCATATACCTCATTTATTTAAGTATTTAGCTGCCCCATGGTATGAATTAAAAAAAACTTCGCCATTTTAGCCTGCAGCCAGAAAGGGCATCCACCCCATAATTCGTTAAAATATTGCTTTTTCCCTTCCCAATAAATAATAATTAGCTGATCGCTTCCCTTTTCTTTTCCCTGCTCAAACGATCTACAGCTTTGAGCACCTCCGGTATGCGGTGTTTACCCTGCAGGTTGCCGATTAGTTTTGCAGAAAAACACAGATCAATACCCATACTGCTGACATAGAGCGGTTTGGTGCTTTTACCACGGTAAACTTTGATGCAGCTTACACAGCTATGAAAATATGTCTTAGCCACCCCGATTACAGGAATTTTTTTATCCAAAGCTTCATAAAAATAAGCGCCAAGCCCTTTTCTACCATCCCCCAACAGAACATAACCATCAATAATTATAATGTTAATCTTTTCCTTCACCCGGGCATAAACCTGCAAGAGGCAGGGCAGCTCCCTTTTATAAAATTCCCCAGGCATATAGGCGTCAAATGTTTTTACCACAGTGCAGTATTTGGAAATAATTTTTTCAGAAGGTGCAATCTGAAAAACAATGCTGCAAGCCTGTGCATAATCCTTAAAATAATAAACATCAAAACAAGCAATTTTAATAGTATTATTCATTGTTACCTATTATCCCCATAACCCACCACCTGTGAACGAGGATTTTTTATTGCTGCATTTCCCGGTAAACTTTTTCCATCCAGCCGGCGACTTTAACATTTTCAGCAGCACAAAATCCGGGGTTATAGGGTTTAAGATCTACAATAGGGCTGCCGTCGACAGCGTCCAGGCCTTCAACCTTCAGAACATT
Organism: Bacillota bacterium; assembly: GCA_012518675.1. Lineage (GTDB taxonomy): Bacteria > Bacillota > Dethiobacteria > DTU022 > UBA8154 > JAAZMI01. The sequence goes on along the minus strand of JAAYRR010000055.1, from coordinate 22,078 downwards.
ATCCATGCGTGCCAACAAACGTACTGCTGTCACTAAAATAGGGTTGGGCCGTGCAGGGCTGCAGGTCGCAAATATTCCGGTCAACGGTAAATCCTTCCGGCCCATAGGATGAACTTTGGTCAGCCGGCGCCCCTCGGCGCGGGTAAGATGGGCCCAGTAAAGAACCAACAGGTGGGAAAAGCCTTCGATGCCATCAAGGCTTTCTGCATAGTTTTTATCAATAACCAGCTCTGAAATACGTTTTTTATATTCCCCCCGTTTACCCTGGGGCCGCTGCGCTAAGTCGTCTGTTTCAGCAAACAAGGTCGGCTTTTTTACTTCATTCCGGACTACACCTACAGGTCTGATGAACATTTCAGTTAAAACCTTATTTTGTTGTTTGTTATCCACTGTATTTTCTCCTCCGGATTCCATATCCTGTTTCCCCCTTATACCTTTTCAAAACCATCCCAATGCACTATTTCAGCCAGCGGTTTTCTCTTTTTCACCGCTTTACGATCAACATCCTCTTCCGCAGGGTAGCCTAAGGGAAGCAGGGCAATCACTTCCAAATGTGCAGGCAGCTTTAAAACCCGGTGACAGGCCATGGAATTAAAAGCACAGACCCAACAAGTTCCCAGTCCTAAGTCTGCTGCAGCCAAGGTCAGATGATCTACGGCAATTGCAGCATCAATATCACAATGGTCCTTCCCATCAGCACGCCGCCAGGATTCGCGATGATCACCGCAGATGGCAATTATTACCGGCGCCCCTGCCATCCAGGAACCCCTGTATGTTCCACATACCTGTTCCTTTAATTCCTTTTTCTGTATAACTATAAATTGCACCGGCTGAAAATTTACTGCCGAAGGGGCAACCCTGCCTGCTTCTAAAATTTCCTTTAACACCCCTTCTTCAACAGGTTGATCCTTAAAGCTGCGCACAGAATATCTTTTTTTTGCCAGTTCCAAGAAAGACATATTTTATCCCTATCCTTTCGCGCTATATAGTGTGAGGAATCATTCGGCGTGTTACCCTATCTTATCATAACTTTACAAAACCCTACATTATTTTTCATTGATTATTCAAACAAAACAAAATCCTGATCACTGAATGCTTTAAATGTCAGGGTCCAGTCTTCAACATATTGATCCAAGGCCCATTCAGCCATGATCACAGCTTCGCCCCTGTTTAGGGGGATCTTTCCTAGAGGGGGATCAAGCAGGGTTTCCTGGTGCATTTTATAAATAACGATTTCATTACTGGTGACCACCAGCGCCAAGTTCTTTGCAGGTGAAGTAAACACGTCAACCGCACCCGGGATATGGTTCTTCACCCGGGTCCAGGGGAGATGCAGCTTGTTGTAGCAGACTACATCATGGGGCGGGATAACAGTAATATCATAGTCCGCTTTTTCATGTTCATTACCTTTCCAGTAATTCACCCTGCCGTTAAATATCCAATACCCCATTTTTCTGGTCAGGCCAAAATTTCTTTCATCCTCCAAACCTTCCTGTTCCAGGCCCAGCTGCTGCAGTAACCTTTGCCTGCCGAGTTCCATGGCAGTCAAAGCCTCCTGCCCTGCCAAATCAGAAATTTTAACCGCTTTGGTCCCGGGCAGACTGTCAATAGCATAGATATGCAGTTTGCCTCCTTTGCCGGCTTTCCCCTCTTCTACGGGTGACTGTTCAAATGTTTCTTCAATGGAAACATATTCATTGCCAATGTAGTGGATTCTGCGTACAAGACAGGCTTCCCCTTCCTCCCCGCCCCCAAAGCCTTCCCGGGGATCCCCGGACCTCCCCGGTGCACTTTCCGTTTTTTCCTCCTTCTCCTGCTTTAAGATATGATCAACAATTAGAAAGTCTTCCGCCCTTCCTCCTTCTTTCTTCCTTTCAACCTGCAGCCTGTAAAAACCGCTCCTTCTTGGAAACAATAGCGCACTTGTTTCCAAAACAGGCGCCAGCTTTTGGTCCGCCAACACCAGCCAAAGTGTGCGGTAATTTTCACCGTAATTTCCCTGCGAATGCAGGCATGGTGCCCGCAACCCGAGCAGCACACCGGTATGCCTGTTTGCAATTTCAGCCCGGCTGCCGGTATCCCTTTCCGTATCTGCATTTTTGATTTCCCAAGAGGAAAAAACAGCTTCGTCCACCTCGTCAGAAATTTTTTGGACAAGATAGCAGTTGTCAAAAAGAATCAGCAATAATTCATCGTTTTTTTCCGGCAGCAATTCGCAGAAAAACAACTGGTTGTCATAAAGAATAAGAACCTCAATCTCCGGATCCTGAAAGTGAAAATCAGTTGGGAAAACCTGGTGGCGGTAAAACAGAAAGGTTTCTGCCGCCACTTTTTTTACTTGGTAAAGAGGGTTACATAAAAGATAATCACCCAACAACACACCTTTATCTGAAAAGGAAATGGTTTTTCCCACCCATTTTGGTTTTACACCTCGGACAGCTGTATTTTCCTGCAAAAGGGAGACGATTTCCCATGTGCCTTGTAAGGGAGGCTGCAAATTTTGCGGGGGAACGACTGCCAACGTAAAGTTAGTGTTTTGATCAACACAACCGCCGGCCAGGACAGCAATAAGCACCAGGAAAACAACCGGCAGAAACAGTTTTTTCATTTTTCACCCACCTCTTTTAAGGGTAGGGTAATTGTAATGCATGTACCATGGCCAACTTTACTTTTGATCACCAACTTTCCTCCCATCAGGTTGATTATTTCATCAGATATAGAAAGACCGAGGCCGCTTTGCGCCTGGCTTGATTTCCCTTTATAAAACTTTTCCTTTACCTTGGGCAGCTCTTCTGCGGGGATGCCGCATCCGCTGTCTTCAATATAAAAGTAGTACTGTTGCTCATCAGAGACAGCTGTCAAGCAAACCTTCCCGCCGGGAGCAGTAAATTTGAAAGCATTGTCCAACAGGTTGATAAACACCTGCTTTAAGCGATCAGCATCTGTAAAAACATACTGCTTGTTTTCATCATACCTCACCTGAAAATTTATTTCCTCCCGCATAGCCCTGGGAGTTAGCTGCATCCGCAAATGTTCCAGGAGGCCGGCCATATTAACTTTTTCTTCTTTTAACATAATTTTACCGGCTGCAAACCTGGAAAAATCCAAAAGTTCTGCGACCATACCGGTTAATCGATCACTTTCCTTTTCAATAATTTCCAGCCCATCCTGTAAAAGTGCATTATTTTCATAGCCCTGTTTAAGCGTCACGGCCCAGCCTTTTATTGAAGTCAACGGTGTGCGCAACTCGTGGGAAACAGATGAAATGAAATCATTTTTCAGCCTTTCCTTTTCCAAAATTTCACTGGCCAGAAAATTTAACGCTACCGAAAGTTTGCCGATTTCATCCCTTGACCCGGGGGTGCATTCCACCTTAAAATTTCCCGTAGCCATCTCCTTGGCTGCCATGGTAACTTGCTTTAAAGGCCCTGTAATTGTGTTGGCTAAAACTATACTGATTAACCCTGAAAAGAGGATTACCATACCCCCAAAACACATATAGCGGCGGGCAACATCCCTAATTTCTTGGTTTATTTCCCTTAAAGAAGCCACAAACCGTAAAACCCCCACCTGTTTTTTTGCTGCCCTAAGGGGGTAGGCTGCAGCCATCACCTTTTCCGTATCGTAGGGAACACGCCCGCTCCAGATACCCTTTTGGCCTTGCAGTGCTGCTTGGACATCATCCATTTCCGTAACAGAACTGTCGGCAACACCTAAAGAGTCCAGGATCATTTCCCCTTCCATATCAATAATTTCTACTTGGGCCGTCACCTGTTTCCAAAACGTATCCACATTATTAAGTACATTTTCGTGTAAAGTTGCATCTGAAAAATATCTGTCATACAAATCTGCAGATGTTTGCAACTGGTTTACCAGGGTGTCCTCCAAATTTTTATAGTAATTATTGCGGATATTACTAATTAAAAATACTTCCAGGATAAACACTGTAAACACGATAATAAACAAAAAACTCATTACCAGCCTGCTTCTAATACTGGGCATGTCCTGCCGCCCCCTTTAAGCGGTAACCAACTCCCCAGACTGTTTCAATCCATTGGGGGGCAGAGGGATCTTCCTCCAGTTTTTCCCGTATCCTGCGGATATTTACATCTACTGTTTTCAGATCCCCAAAATAATTCTGGCCCCAAACACAGTTCATAATTTCGTTCCGGCTGAACGCTTTCCGGGGATTGCTCATAAAAACTTTCATCATGGCAAATTCTGTCGGTGTTAATTCTATTTCTTCTTCATCTTTATAGAAACGCTGCCCTTCTAAATCCAGCCTCAGCTGTTGAAAGCTGATACAATTTGTTTTTACAGGCACACAGCTGGCCATTTTTCGCAGGTTGGCACGGATGCGTGCCACCAATTCCAGGGGATTAAAGGGTTTGACCATGTAATCATCAGCACCGAGCTCCAACCCCATAATTTTGTCCATATCCTCTCCCCGGGCTGTAAGCATAATAATAATAACCTGGGGCAGCATGCGCCTTATTTGCATGCACACCTCAAAACCGTCCATCGCAGGCAGCATCACATCCAGTACTATTACACCGGGTGAATACCTTCGGGCCATTTCAAGGGCGGTTTCCCCGTCACCCGCCTCTAAAACCACAAAATCATTTCTATGTAGGTTAATGGCAATAAATTTACGGATGGAGGCTTCGTCCTCAACTACCAGGACCTTCGTTTTATTTGCCGGCATGAAATAATCACCTCTGGACTGTTGATCATTGCTATTGTACTATAAATACAACAATGTTTCCCCAAAAAGAACCCAAATTTGACAACTGTAACTTTTTTGTAACCAATCTTTAATAACCTTGTAAATAATTGTCGAAATAAAGCGGTTATAATGATCACAGTAAAATAAATTCAATGCCCTGGAACAGGAATATTATGGCCCGGGAAAGGAACGTTTCCAGCAATGGCAAACAAAGATTACAGAATACAGTTAAAACCAAAAAACAGGTTACAACGTTTCTTGCGGCGATCCCATTTTTCCCAACTGGTTGCCCTGTTTTTTCTTATAATCGCCCTTATTACCATTTTGCGTCCCGGTTATACCCACAACGCCGGTGTTAATGTTCCCCCGGGGAACAACCTTCCCCCGGTAAACCAGGCGGCCTACCCACCTGCAGAACAAACCGGCGCACCTTCATCAGCTACAGATGCAGGCAGGCCTGCCCCCCCTGTATCTGTAAAACCCCCGCCTGCCACGCAGCCCCCTGAAAAAGGGGTATATGAAGCCGGTAACCCTGGGGAACGGGCACAAACCACGACCCCACCGCCCCACGCGCAGCCCGCAGGGAAAGGGGAATACAATGCCCCCGGCCCCGGAGATCAAGTTCCAGTCACACCCCCCCGGGATCCTGAAAAAAACGGGTACGATTATCACAAACCTGTGCCGGCAGCAGGTGCTGCCGTGCCTGACGATTACTTTAAAGATGCTGTTTTTATCGGTGATTCCCGTACAGAAGGTTTTAAAATCTTTAGCGGCCCGGAAGAGGCAACGTATTATACCGCCAAAGGTTTGAAGGTGGATACAATCCTGACCAAGGAATTTATTGTAAATAACAGTGGCAAAAAAATGACTATTATCGAAGCGTTAACCCAAACACCGTTCCGGAAGGTCTATATCATGCTGGGCATCAACGAACTGGGCTGGGCTTACAGTGATCTGTTTATTAAAAGATATGGTGAAGCCATTGATGAAATCAAAAACATTGCGCCCCAGGCCCAAATCTACGTCCAATCCCTGCTCCCCGTTTCCGAAGAGCGATCCAAAAACGATGCAATTTATAACAACATCAACATAGAAAAGTATAATGGGTTGATTCAACAGATGGCTGCAGAAAAAGAACTTTATTACCTGGACGTTGCGCAATGTGTTGCCGATCCGGAAGGAAATCTGGCCGGTGAAGCAACCACTGATGGAATTCACCTGCAGAAAGCTTATTGCGATCTTTGGTTGGGTTATCTTAGGCAACACTATATCTTGCCCTAATATTTTAACGGGAGAGTGTATAAACAATGAACAGACGGGAGCGATCCTTCCCGGAAAACACGCAGCGCTTACTGCGCTTACCCCTGCTGATGCTGTTGTTGATATTTTTTACAACCGTCACAGTACTGCCAGGCTGCAGCACCCGGCCTGCCGGTGAAGACTTAACCTTAAACGTCGAAGAATGTGCCGATACACTGCGGGAAACAATTGCCTTCCAAGACACCCTGACGGCAATCAGTGCAGAAATGATCGCTGCCATCTACCAAATACCCACAGCTAATGTGGTACAACAGCAGGTGTATGTCAGTACCGGCGCCACTGCGGAGGAGATCGCTGTTTTTGAAGCTGTTGATAATGAGGCCGCACAGGAAATTGAAACGGCTGCCCGGGAACGCCTTGCAAACCAAATAACTGGTTTTGAAGATTACCTGCCGGCAGAACTGCCCAAGTTAAAAGACCCCTTTATTGCAGTTAAAGGTAAATATGTGATCGTCTGCGTTTCGAATCATAACGAAGATGTAAAAAAGGTCTGGGATACATTCTTAAAATAAACATGCAGAAATAAAGGACAGGATACAATGGTCTTTAGCAGCTTGTTTTTTCTTTTTGTTTTTCTGCCCCTGATCCTTTTAATTTACTTTTTGGTTCCGTACCGCCTGAGAAATTTTATCTTGTTTATTGGCAGTTTAATATTCTATGCCTGGGGGGAACCCCTCTATATTTTTTTAATGTTTTTTTCCATTGTTATTAACTTTGCGTTTGGGCTGCTAATTGAAGGCCACCGCAACAATAAAAAAATTACCCGGCCGGCCCTTTTTTTTGTCGTTGTCATTAACGCCGGGCTTTTGGGTTTTTTTAAATATTATGACTTTATTTTACAAATTGTCAATAACCTGCAGGGTACCTCTTTCACAGGCCTAGACCTGCCGCTGCCGATCGGTATCTCCTTTTACACCTTCCAGGCCCTGTCTTACATCGTTGATGTTTACCGCGGCAAGGCAACTGCCCAACGAAACTTCATGGCCTTCGGCACTTATATTGCGCTATTCCCGCAACTGATCGCCGGCCCCATTATAAGGTACCAAACAATTTCTGCACAGTTGGTACAAAGAAAGGAGGGGTTTGCCAGTTTTGGAACCGGCGTATGGCGTTTTGTAGCCGGGTTGGGCAAAAAGGTACTGCTTGCAAACAACATCGGTCTTTTATGGTCACAAATTCAACATATTCCCCCCCTTGAACTGACTACCTGCACAGCTTGGTTGGGAATTATCGCCTTCGCTTTACAGATCTATCTTGATTTTAGCGGTTATTCTGATATGGCCGTCGGTTTGGGTCAGATGTTTGGCTTTACATTCCCGGAAAACTTCAATTATCCCTATATCTCCCAAAATATTACTGAATTCTGGCGGCGCTGGCATATCTCCCTTGGAACCTGGTTCCGGGAATATGTTTACATTCCCTTAGGGGGAAACCGCTCCGGCAAGGCGCTGCTTTACAGAAACCTGTTCATCGTCTGGTTTTTAACCGGGCTATGGCACGGGGCCAGCTGGAATTTTGTCTGTTGGGGGCTCTACTACGGCTTTATTTTGGCCCTGGAAAAAGCCTTCCTTTTAAAATGGCTGCACGGGGCACCCCGTTTCGTCCGTCATTTTTATACCATTTTGCTGATACTTTTCGGCTGGGTGCTATTTGCTTTTGATCATTTACCTGCCGGTTTTCAATTTATACAGGCCCTGCTCGGCATAAATAACAGTGGTTTTTTTGATAGGCAGACGCTTTACTATTTTTATACCCAGGCTGCGTTAATTTTCATCTCTATATGGGCCTCTGTACCCTATATTAAAAACCTTCACCAAAAATTACTTAAAAAATCTGCAACATGCTACAAGCTAGCGGCTGTGCTAGCCTGCCTGTTGATCCTGATTTTCTCCACTGCATATTTAGTTGACACAACCTATAACCCGTTTTTATATTTTCGTTTTTAAAAAGGGCCCAATAAATGGGGGATGATCGCTTGCATCTTTTCAACAAAATTTTAACAGTCATATTAATAGTCTTTTTAACCAGTTTTGCATTGCTGTTTATATTGTTGCCTGACCAGGCTTTTTCAGAAACAGAAAATCGTATGCTGCAAAAAAAACCGGCCTTTTCGTGGGACAATCTAATCTCTGGCAAATTCGGTTCGGCTGTTGAAAATTATGTTGCCGATCAATTTGCCTACCGGGATATGTGGGTCAGCCTTAAATCTGCTGCTGAACTAATTTTACAAAAAAAAGATAATAATGGCGTCTACTTCGGCCGGGAAGGTTACCTGCTGCAGAAACCGGGGAAGCTTGATGCAGCCCTGTTGGCAGAAAACATTGATGCTGTCAACCGCTTTGCAGCAAACATCCCCGCCAAGGTTTATTTCCTTTTAGCGCCATCTTCTGTTCAGGTTTTAGCCGACAAACTGCCGCATTTTGTAGCACCCCACCCCGTAAATGATCAGTATATTTCAACCAAGAAACTGCTTTCACCCAAAATTAAATTTATTGATACCGGCCCTGCCTTAGCCGCGCACCGGCAGGAATACATTTATTATAAAACAGACCACCACTGGACAACCCGGGGGGCATATTATGCCTACCGGGAAGCAGGGCCCCTTTTAGATTATAAACCTTTGGATATAAATGATTTTACCATCGAACAGGTTAGCAGCGATTTTTATGGCACACTGCATGCAAAAAGCGGCCATCGCTTTATACTGCCTGATGTTGTCCAGCTTTTTAAACCAAAGAGAAATTTTTCTTGCCGGGTTGAGTACGTGAATGAAAAAAAGACAGACCAAAGCCTGTATGCCAAAGAACATTTATTACAAAAAGACAAATATGCAGTTTTTTTGGACGGCAACCATGCCCTAGTCAGAATTAATGTACAAAACCAAACCGGCCGCAGGCTGCTCGTGGTCAAGGATTCTTATGCCAACTGCCTGCTCCCTTTTTTCGCCAACCATTATGATGAAATGCATGTCATCGATCTGCGCCACTTCAACACATCCCTGCAGGGCTATGTTAAGCAATATGGGTTAAACGAAATACTGTTTGTTTACAACGCCCTTTCTTTTGCCGGATATCCTGCCATACGCAAAATCCTGCCCAAAAGCTAAAAACCATGTAAAAATATAACCAACAAAAGCGTTGTTAAAAAGGGCTGAAGCCTTGCCAGTCAGATGATATTTTTAATGGCCTTAACACGGCACAAACTAATGTAAATGCAGAAAAGCAGTTCTTCCTGTCCGGCAGAATATATCAACCTGCAAACAGGGGAACTGCTTTTCAGCTTATCAGGATTTTTGAAAAAATAAACTTATTCGGCTGAAACGGTAGCACCTTTTGCCGGGGCTACAGGGCCCAGGATTTCATCCAACTTTTCCTTGGGCAGGGGCTTGGAAAGAAGACTGCCCACCACATAACAAATCAGGGAACCAAGCACGATCAACCAAATTGCCCAGCCCATACCCATGATGTTTTTACCAACCAGGTAGGAAAATAGAATCGTCGTTAGAAGCCCATAGGTAACACAGGCTATAGCGCCTTCTTTGGTCGCCCGTCTCCACCAAAGACCAAGGGTAATTGTCGGCAGAAACATGCCGCCAAAGCCGGCCGCGGCCTGACCGGTGAGCAAGGCAAGAAGTTCCGGGGGATTGTAGAGTGTCCAAATGAAAGGTACAAGGGCTACCGGGACTAATAGAATACGGTTGAGCAATAAAAGTGACCGGGGAGAAATATTTGGCGACCAGGTGCCGATGATATCGTTGGCAATATTACCGGCAATAATCAAAATCATGCCGGAAAAGGTGGATAAGGTTGCTGCAAAAACACCGGTAACATATAAGGTAGACATGCCCACACCCCCGGCTGCCATCGCCATAAAGGGTGCTGCCAGATCACCTTTCCAGGGCAGGATATCGAAGAGTGCCGTGCCAAAAGTAGCCCGTGCACATAAACCGGTAACGGCGTTAAGCATAATGGGGAAACCGGCTATCGCAAAAACCGGCAGAATTAACCAGATAAAATCCATCTTCTTCTTCATCTGCCTCATTCCCAGAAAACGGGCCACGTTATGGGGCATCCCGGTACTCATGCTGAAGAAAAGAAGGAGGGTGGAACTGACACCGATCATATCGGAAAACAGCTGATTTGTACCAACCCGCGGCAGATCGGGACGGACCAACATTAACAGGTTGGGGTCTTCTGCAGCCAAACGCGCTTCCATAGCCCCGGCACCGCCAACAAACTTCAAAGCTAAAATCCCCAAAACAAAACAGGCAATGCCTAAAAGGATACCCTGAAAACCCATGGCCCACTGTGTAGCAGTGTAACCACCGATAATCAGATACACCAGCACGACAAGCACTGCAAAAAGCAGGCACCAAAAAGGCGAAAGGCCGGTAACGGCATACCACAGGGTGCCGGCAGCCTTCAGTTGGCCGACCGCATAAGCAAACATCATCAAGGCCATTGCTGTCGCCACAAAAGTAGAAGCTATCTTGCTGTCATAGCGTACCCGGGCAATATCACCCAAGGTACGGGTGTTGTTACGTGCACTGAAATCACTGAGCTTGCGTGCAGCAAGAAAAATTGTGGGGACTATGCCAAAAATTGTCCATACCCCTGCAAACCACATCCCCGACCACCCTACAGCATAGGTGATCCCCATCATACCCATGGTTGCCCAACCACTTAGGTAAGTTGAAGAAATGGCGCAACCGGTAATAAACGGTCCCATTTCCCGTTTCCCAACCATGTAGGTATCATAGGAGGAGGCACGGCGCCGGGCAACCAACCCCAAAATAAAACAAAAAACAAGCATCCCGCCCAAACCGGCAATAGCAGCTATTGTATAAGCCGCAGTCAACTCCGGTATTGCTGTCATTCTTTCCACCTCGCAATCGTTAAGATCGTCCCTGCGAGGGTAAAAATAATACTGGCAATTCCCACGCACCACCAAGCAAACCATCCACTGGACATAATATTGATCTCTCCTTTCTCTAAATTTTGTTGCCTTCAACTAAAAAATTTCCTGAAAACTACCACCCCTTTCATTCAACCCCACGGGGCCCCTGGGTCCTGATCTTTACCGCAGCTTGTTGTAAGAATTATCTGAATATTTGGGTTGGAATAACATGCCTGACAATTTTAGGCACAGGGGCCCCCTTAGCAATTACCTTTGCAAAAACACTTTATCAAAAAGTGGCATTTAAAGTATTAGTAATAGGTTATTCCCAATATATTGTAAATATGAAGAAAATTCAGCCATCAATGTATTATAAGCATTTTTATCAAAAATGTTAATTTTTTTGGAAACCATAAAAAGGAAACAGCACGGCCTGCGCATGTGCTTGTCCTATTTTTTAAAAATTCCCGGAGATGTCATCTGCCTTTAAACATTTCCCGGGCCGCAAGAACAGTTTATTCCCACTCTGTCTGATCCAATATTTCCTTAATCTTTAATTCAAACAGATCCAAATCCAGGGTGGCTTCTTTTTTGATGCTTTTCCGCAACATTGGCCCCACCTGTTCAATGTCATCCAGCAGGTCTTGCAGTAATTCCAGGGCAGCAGTAGCCTCTAATATTTCCTGGGGGGTTTGGACGATGTTTTTCAAAATTGCATGTTCTGTCCGCGAGGCGATAAGAGGATTGGGCATCTGTTCAACATAAACCTTGGTGCGCCGTCCAGGCCCCCTGTTGTCTTCAATGGGCTCCAGGGCAATAACCTTGTCAGACCTTACAAATTTACCGTAGCCTAAGGGGACAATCACTTGTTCCCTGATTTCCATCCAATTTTCCTCCTTTTGATCATAATTAAAAAAACAGACGACAGACCGCTGACAATAATTTTGCCGACCTGCCGCAAACCAACAAATTATGCCTTCGGCACGTAATAATAGTATTCTATGCCGTCCCCCAAAAGCTTGCTTGTAACCCTTTTTTGGTATTCCATAAATTTTAAATGTGCGAGCGTTTCTGCCAAGGCCATCCATTTTAATTCCATTGTAAATTGTTCCCAGGGTGGGGGGATGTTCCAGCTTACCCGGGAGGCAATTTTTAGGGCATTTTTGCCGCCCCCGCCGTCTGTATTCAGAACAGATGCAATTTCATGTTCCCTTTGCAGGTGGTGTTTTTTTAACTCTAAAACCCGGCCAAAGTGATCTTTAAAAGGCCGGCGGTGCCCGGGCAAAACAAGATTAACATCCAAGGCGGCCACCTTATCAAGACTGGCTAAATACTCCCGCAGGGGGTTGCGATCTTCTCCCGGCCAAAGAAAAATTGCCGGCGTAATTGTTTCCAAAATATGATCCCCGGCAAAAAGAAGTTTTTGCTGCGGTTCATAAAGGCAAAGATGCCCGCTGGAATGGCCGGGCGTCATTATGGTCTGCAAGGAATAAGCCCCAATATTAAAAGTTTCACCTTCACCGCAGATCTGTATGCGGCCCCGGGGGGCCTTTTGCTGTGTGTAGGCCTCCACAGCGCCTTTCATTTCTTCCAAGGGCAGGTTTTTTAAAAATTCCGGCGTTTCCCGAATAAACCTGTCTACTTCTGCTGCCGGAAAACCGTTTCTTTTACCGTGGGCAAAACCTTCCTTCCACCTGCCGGGAACCCCCCAAAAAGCAGCCTCCGGGGCGTTAATATAGATTTTAGAGGACGCGGCAGCCATTTCGGGGGCCAGGCCAAAATGATCTTCATGCAGGTGGGTAATAAAAAAATCAACATCCTTTAACTTTATATCCAATTCCTGAAGAGCATTATTCAGGGCTTTTTTACATTCCGGCCTGTTCATGCCTGAATCTATCAACAGGCTGCGCTTCTTGCCCTTAAGCAGATAAGTATTCACTGCCTGCAGGGAAAGATCGGGCAGGGGCAATTCAATTCTAAAAATTCCAGGTAAAATTTTTTCAATCATAATCAAGCCACCCTTTATTTTTTATCAGGCAGCGCTTAAACCGCAAACTGAAACAGCGGCACACCCCATAGGGAAACACTGCATTGTTTTGTATGCCTATGCCTTTGTATGCCTATGCCATAGTTAAATATGAAAATAGGGGAAGCAAAAAATATTTTTTGCTTCCCCCCACCAAAAAAGATCATTACCTGATTATTTAAAAGACAAAAACGATCGAATTTTCCACTGTAGCAAAATACTGTCCCATTTCACCCGCCAACCAGGCAGGGATCATCAGCCGGCCATCTCTAACAACAGCAGCCACAGTCAATTCTTTTTCTACACCGTTTACATAAGCTTTTTTACTGCCGGAGGCAAACTTCATTTCCACACGTTCATCCTGGTAACAAGCCTGTTTATTTTCCGGCATCCATTGTATTTCCCCGCCGGCCAGCTCTGCCAAGGCACGGAACGGCACCATCAGGGTTTCCCCTTCCTTATAAGGAGCCGGGGCTAAATCTACAGCCTCGCCGTTTAACAGGCACAGGTTGTTTTCAAGATCGATTACCAGGTTTGCCCGGGCTGCCGAAACTGCCGCGGCATTTAGGGACGCCAGCAAGTTAACAAACAAGGAGAGGGGACCCTCTCCAATCTCTGCCCGCAAATCAGGATCTGCCATCAAAGCAAAAAGGGAAACCTGTTCATCTGCAGCGGGAAAAACCACCTCTACCGGTTTGTTGATATCCCATAAAATTTGCTCTGAATTTACAGTCAGATCCAACTGCGGCGTACCTAAAATTGATTTTAGCATTTCATGTTCGGCTTTAAGCTGGTAGGTGCTTATGGTTTTCCTGATAAAACCTGCTTGATCCAGATAATATTCTTCTGTTGCGGACAGATCAAGACCAAACTGTTTTTTTAACAGGGCAGGAGAAACCCCGCGCAGGTAGGCCACCGCTTCGGAAAGACTGCTTTGCAGTTGTTGGTAGTTTGTTTCCGCAAGCTTTTCTATTTCCTCCGGGGAAGGCATTTCCTCCGGCGGTAAGGCCCCCTCCGCCACCATTTTTTCCAGGGGCTCACGCACAGAAAAAAGCACATAGTCCTTAAAGGCCTCACTTTCAGACAGATATTCTGCTGTGTAAGTAATCAGGGCCAAGATCTCTTCAAAATCAAGGTTGACTTTAATTTTGCGCGTTGTAACAGTGCCGTCCGGAAGCTGCAACGTTTCAGTACCCAACGATTCCACCCGAGAAAGTGGAAAGTCAAAATCCTTAATCAAGGCTTTCGCAAACGCGTAGGCCTTATCTGTCTGCCCCTGCAGATAATCAGTACCAAACACAGCGGAAAAATCAAAATCGGCTTCGGGGGCAGCCAGGCCTGTTTCAGCAGGATCTATCACCAGGCAGCGGGCATCGGCAGACGTTTGCAGGGCTATTTTCCCTTCATCCACATAAAAATCAAAAGCCGGCGCCTGGGGGTAATCCCACCCCAAAAGATTACACGCCTCAGCGTCTGCAGGGACAAGTACCATCTTCATGGAAGTGGCACTTTGCATAGCCGTTTCCAAAGCCAGTCCTTTTTCCAGCACTGAAAAAAGTTTTTGTGCCTGTGGGTTTAATTGTTCGGTGGAAATATTGTTAACCACGGAAAAAGTCCCGCTGCTCCTGCAGGATTTAACCTCCATATTCTGCATAAAACCCTTTTTCAAGTCGGCATGGTTGTCCAAACAACCGGCAAGGGGCAAAACCGTTACTAAAACCATAAGCAACGCTAAAAACTGGACCCATAAACCTTTTTTTCGTGGGGAGCCCGACATAAATATCACTTCCTTTTTTTAAGCTCAGGAACATACTGGGAACATTCCCCTTTTAAATTAAATAACCTTAATTAAGTACAATAATTATATCATAAACTATGCTTTGCCTCCAAAATTATTTTAACCGCCTTCCAACCACCGGGCAGTAAATTATGATATAATATTTAAAACCAATTTAAATAGAGAGAGGGGAGCATCTTTGAAAAAGTTTTTGTTTTATGCTGTTCTTTGTTGTGCCGTTTTGGCTTTGGTTGTTTCCGGCTGTACAAGCACCCAGGAAACAGGCCAGGATCCAGATCCGGAGGATACTGAAAAGCTGGTGATGGGCACCAATGCGGACTTTCCTCCTTTTGAATTCCGCAATGAGGAAAATGAAGTGGATGGGTTTGACGTTGATATAGCCAAAGCCATCGCCGCTGCCCTGGGCAAAGAACTGGTTATTGAAGACATGGAATTTGGCGGCCTGACCCAGGCCTTGAATTCCAACAGAATCGACATGGCAGTTGCTGGTATTACCATTACAGACTTACGCCTGGAGGAAGTAGATTTTTCCGATCCTTACCACTTTGCCGGCCAAACGGTGGTCGTCCTGGAAGACGAAGAAAACATTGAAAGTGTTGATGACCTGGAGGGCCTAATTGTCGCTGTCCAATTAGGTACAACGGGCGATCTGGAAGCCCATGAACGTTTTGAAAAAGAAAATATCAGGCAATATAACAAAATCAACGAGGGTTTTCTTGATCTGGCCAATAAGCGTGTAGACGCTATTATTATCGACATCCCCGTTGCCGAACGTTACATTGAAATTAAAGGCGGCTGTAAAACCGTTGGCGGCGCCTTTACCGAAGAATATTTCGGTATTGCCGTCAAAAAGGAAAACACAGAATTGTTGACAGAAATCAACAACGTTTTAGCAGATCTAAAAGAAAGTGGCAAATTTGACGAATTCATTAACAAATGGTTCTAATGGGGAGCTGCTGTGGCAAACTTAGGTTTACGGCAATTCTAAGCTGAAGGTTCCTGCCATAGCTTTGGAACCGGTAAAAACTTCTTTTTCTCCCCAGCTTCAAAACAGGGCTGGCCGAAGGCAAAGCGCCACGCGCTTTGCCTTTCTTATGACCAGCCGGTTTCCCGGTTTGTAGCCCGGGAACCGGCTGGGGAAACATGTGGACCGGCCCCCGGCTTACCGCAACCAGGGGGATATATCTGGTGGTTGGCAGAAATGCCGCCCCCGAAACCAATCCGAGGCACGAATATCATACCCATAGCGTGACCGCGCTTGGTTTTAAGGACAGCTTACAAACAAGTCATGAAACCAACCGCAAGGCACCCCCCTCTTGTTGGCCGGCCGGTCTGCTTCTAGAGACACATCAGCTTATATGGAGGTGTTGCCTGATGAAATTTCTTGATTATTCCGTAGTTATTAATAACTGGCCTTTCCTAATGCTTGGTTTGCGGGAAACATTGCGCATTTCTTCCCTGGCCGTAACATTGGGCTTCTGTATTGGTTCATTTGTTGCGCTGGCCCGGCTTTCCCGTTTCCAGTTCCTCAAACTTGCCTCCGGAGCTTACATCGAATTTATTCGCGGCACACCGCTGTTGGTACAGCTTTTTATTCTTTATTACGGCCTGCCCCAACTGGGTATTGATCTTGACCGCCGGGCAGCTGCAGCGATCGGGCTTTCCATTAATAGCGGCGCCTATGTGGCTGAAATTGTCCGTGCGGGAATCCAATCCATCGATAAAGGACAAATGGAAGCCGCGCGTTCCCTGGGCATGAGCGGGACTGCAGCCATGATCCATGTAATTTTACCCCAGGCCTTCCGCCGGGTCATCCCCCCATTGGTCAATGAACTGATTATGCTGATTAAGGATTCCTCGCTGCTGTCCGTCATCGCTTTAACAGAGCTGATGCGTGCCGGAGAACATATTCGCACCAGGACCTATAAGGATTTTGAAATTTTTACAGCAATCGCCCTTATTTATTTTGTCATCACCTATACGCTTTCCAAAATTTTAGGCTACCTGGAGAGGAGGTTGCAAACCAGTGATTAAAGTGCGAAATCTGCACAAAAGTTTTGATCAACTACATGTCCTACACGGTATCACCACGGATATTGAAAAGGGGGAAGTAGTGGTCATTATTGGGGCCAGCGGTTCGGGCAAAAGCACCTTTTTACGCTGCCTCAACCTGCTGGAAATACCACAAACAGGAGAAATCATTATCGATGGGGTAAATATCTGTGCGCCGGGGGTAAATTTAAACCATGTCAGACAGAATATGGGCATGGTTTTTCAACATTTCAACCTTTTTCCCCATAAAACAACCTTGGAAAACATCAGCCTGGCACCCCTGCGTGTTAAAAAAATGGCTCCCCGGGAGGCCGGTAAACTGGCCCTGATTCAGCTGGAAAGGGTTGGCCTACGGGATAAAGCCAACGCCTACCCCCGTCACCTTTCCGGGGGGCAGCAGCAGCGGGTGGCCATCGCCCGGGCACTGGCCATGCAGCCCAAGGTGATGCTTTTCGATGAACCCACCTCAGCCCTGGACCCAGAAATGATCAAGGAAGTTTTAAACGTGATGAAACAACTGGCCCGGGATGGCATGACCATGATCGTAGTTTCCCATGAAATGGGCTTTGCCCGGGAGGCAGCCGATCGTGTTATTTTCCTGGACGGAGGCGTTATTGCTGAAGAAGGCCCTCCCGAACAAATTTTCCGTCACCCGCAGGCCGCCCGGACCAAGGAATTTTTAAGCCAGATTCTTTAAAATTGCAGCATTCCCCATAACTGCCGGCAAAAGCAATCCCAATTTTCCTGCAGGCCCATGTTGCACTTCTAAAGACCCTGTGTTGTTCCTGATTGACCTATGTGGTTAATAGTTCTAAAAATACTTTAACAGGGGGTGTCCGCCTGGTAGGGACCGTGGCTGCAGACAACCTAAAAATTAAACCTTAAACTGAAATGCCTTACAATATGCAGTTTTTACCAACCGGTTTGGACCGTCTTGCAAACAGCCTTTTGTACCAGGCAACAAATTTGTTAGATAAAATGAAAGCGGCCCGCTTGATTGATCATGCTCTTCTGGCCCCAGACCTCACCGATCAACAGCTCCACAATGGCCTCACCCTGGCCCGGCAGGCAGGATGCTATACTGCCTGTGTCCATGTCGTCGATGTGGCCGCAGCCTGCCGCGTGCTGGCGGGCAGCAAAACCGGCGTCTGCGCTGTAGTGGGGTTTCCCTTAGGCAGGCAGACTACATGTTTAAAAGCCTTGGAGGCTGTAGAAGCCTTTAAGAATGGCGCCACCGAGCTGGACATGGTTTTGCATCTGGGTTATTTAAAATCCAAGCGTTTCCAGGCGCTGCAGGCAGATATCCAAACTGTAGTTGAAGCCACCCCCGCACCGCTTAAGGTCATTTTAGAAACTGGCTACCTGACTCCTGCAGAAATAACCGCCGCCTGTCAAATAGCTTTAGCCGCGGGGGCAAAATATGTTAAAACATCGACCGGTTTTGGCCCGGGCGGGGCTACTGTTGCCGATGTCCAACTGATGCGCAAAACCGTTGGCAACCGTTGCGGCGTAAAAGCTGCCGGTGGCATTGCCACCCTCAAGAATCTGTTACAAATGGTTCAAGCCGGGGCCGATAGAATCGGTACCAGTAGAACCAAAACGATCTTGGAGGAACTGCAATGCTAGCCCTAAAATCCACCCTGCACAAACCTGCCAAAAACCGATCCTTACCTACAGCTGCGGATCCATTTCCAAGAACTCTTAGGAGGCCTTTTTGGATAAAAAAATTTAACCCTTTGGACAGCAAACCCGCCTGCCCCGGGAAAAACACCTTTATTTTGCACAAGGCAGGGTCTTTGTCGAAAAAGCTATTTCCCGGGAAATCTTTATAACCTAAATTACTACACCTTTTCTGGTTTTAAAAATGTAACCTCCCTAAATTTGTCAAAAATGCCCTGTACCGGAACCAAATCGTAAATTAAACGTCTTAATATATAAAGAAGACCCCTTAAAGGAGAGTATTATATAAATGTTACGGCATGATCTGCAAATTTTTGTAGGATCAATTGTTTTTTTCTGCATTATTTTCCATCCCTTATCCCTGTTTGCCCCTGCCCACACTGCCTTTTTAGACTTGCAGTTACATCCCCAACTGGCCCCGCCAACACTGACCCAGCCTGTACAACAAAACATCCTGCCGGAAAATGATCTGCCGCAAGCTGAACCCACCGTGCAAACACAGCCCCAGTTGATGGCAAACCCAGGCATCCAGCCTCAGCAGGGGGCAGCAACAACAGCAGGCGCCCTGGAAACTATAGCCCTTCCCGTGGAGGAAACACCGAAAGAAAAATACCCACCGCCTTGGGAAGGCAATGTTGGTGAAAACAGCTTGCCGCCCGCGGCGCCGGCAGCCTTCTATAGGCTTAATGTCCCAGATAAGGTGGCCCTTACTTTTGACGATGGTCCCTGTCCCCAAATGACTGAACAATACTTGGCAGTGTTGCAAGCCTATGGGCTGCAGGCTACATTTTTTGTCGTGGGGCGGCAGGCTGTTCTTTATCCCGAAATATTGGAAAAGATTGTTGCGCAGGGCAGCGAACTGGGAGGCCATTCCTGGCAACATGATCGTTTGGATAAGCTTACACCGAAACAAGTTGCCGCCGACTTACAGAAAACAACAGCGCACATTTATGAAGCAGGAGGACAAGAAATTGTCTTCATGCGCCCCCCGTACGGGCGTGGCTCTGCAGACATACTTGCTGCAGCAAAGGACTTGCAACAAAAGTTGGTTTATTGGGACGTTGATCCCCGCGACTGGGAAGAACCACCCCCCGAAAAAATTGTCAAAAAGGTTATGGAACAGGTCCAGCCGGGTTCCATTATCCTCCTGCATGAGGGGTACCGGAATACACTCACAGCTCTGCCGGAAATCATCCAAGGATTACAGGCACGCGGTTTGCAACCAGTATCTGTTTCTACCCTGCTTGCAACTTGGAATGAAAGTGTTGCCACAGGCGTTGCAGATGAGCATGAACAGTAAAAATCTACCTTTTACAAACATAAGCGGCCGCACAGTGATCAACTGCACACCATCAAGCCTTTTTCATTTCCGTCCCCGGCAAGGCCTCGGTCCGGTTTTTTTTAAGCAGTAACAGCGACCCAAACAGCCCCAGCAGGGAAACTGCAGCAGCCACTATAAAAGAAATGCCAAAGGCCCCGGTTGCGTCGCGTAAGTAGCCCCCTAGGACCGGGCCAAAAACCTGACCCAAACCAAAAAACAGTGTTACAAAGCCCACACCTGCTTGCGCCAAATCGGGGCCCACATGATCCCCAACCGCGGCACCCATAATAGTAGGTATGCTCCAGGCACTTAAACCAAAAAGTACAGTTGAAACATAAAAAGCCCCCTGGGAATTAAAGACCGCAAAGATCAAATAGGAAAGAGCCAATGTTAAATAAGCCAGCGCCGCACCCTTCCCCCGGCCTAAAACATCAGAAATACTACCCCAAATCACACCGCAAAAAATGCTTACCCCCCCGGCCAAGGCCCACATCATACTGGCCTGGGCATCAGCTACACCGGCATCCAAAAGAAAGGCTTTAAAATAGGTCATATAGATCACATAAGAAAAACCGTACATAAAATACACAATACCAATATACCAGACTTCCTTAACCCCATAGATCAGCCCCCATTGCAGGTTACCGGCCTTGCTTCTTACCATTGTTTTCGACAGAACGTTTTTCCTTTCAGAACCGACCAATGACAAGCCTAAGTCGGCAGGCCTGTTTCTCAAAAATATGCCGCAAACAACTGCAATAATTAGGATCAAGCCGCCCAGGTAATACCAGGCCAAAGGCCAACCCCGGGCACCATAAATCCTGAAAATAGCAGGGACAATGATACCACTGAGCAATGTACCGGCCCCGATGCCGCCGGTTACAATTCCCGTAGCAAACCCCCGCCGCTGCATGGCAAACCAGGAGGTACCCAGCGCCACCGCCACAACATAGGCACCCCCGTTGCCGATGCCGGTAAACAAGCGCATAATCAGGGCAAATTTAAATGAAGACGCCATTCCTGTCAGTAACATAGTTATGCCCATCAACATAAGGGAAAGAGTGATTACGATACGGCTACCGTACATAGAAGCCAGCATTCCGCCAACAAGCGCAAACAGAAGGTACCCCGCCATATTTCCAGCCTGCAACAAACCTACCTGGGTAAATGTAATCCCCAACCCTTTACCCATTTCCGGCAGTATAAGTGTATAGGCCATGCGACCAAAACCATGCGCTCCGGTGGTGACCAGCAAGCCCAACGAAATTACAACCCAGCCATAGTGGATTTTTGTAGCCAAACCTTGTCTGCGAACCAATTAACACATCTTCCTTTAATTAATAATTTTTTTCCAAACTAAATAGCCTCTTTTATTTATATTGTTTACTATATTCATAAATGACATATTTGCCACAAGGTTTTTAATATTAGGGTATATGTCTGCCGCTGAAATTGGAAATATATCCAGGAAATTAAGCTTTTTTTGCAGGATTAACTACTAATTTAGCGAACTTAATATCTAATAAAGCTAAATTCCTCCCTTGCTAACGTTTTGCGAGGTGTATTGTTATTTGAAAATAAAAGCATCACAAACAGGAAGGCCGCCCATGCCCCTGGCTATAGTCTTTACTGCAGCTGTCACTGCTATTTTGGTAACCGCTTTGTTATCAAGGGCTGTTTTTAGGGTTGCTTTTTGGTGGCCAATAATTTTTGTTTCACTTCCTGTTTATTTTGCACTCCTTTACCTGCATACAATGAACCGTCGTGCCCGTATGATAGACCCGGTCATTGCTGATCATCTGCAGCTGGCCTTGCCTCCCATCCTCATTACCTTGTTGCTATATCTTACGGGAGGAAACAATAGCAGTTTTAAAATGTTATTTTTATTACCTGTTATTTTTTATAGCTTGCACTTTGGACTAAAATGGGGTCATGCTGTTTCCCTGTATAGCACCTTGGTAAATTTCGGAAACTACCTTTTTTGTCTGCATAGAAATGATACCAACCTAAGAGAAAACATTTTTTTATCAGCCGCTTTTTTTTTGTTCAGCTGGTTCATAGGTAATTACAGCGAATTAGAACTCTCCCTAAAAAATAGGCTAACAAAAAAAGCAATTCAAGATGAACTAACAGGGTTTTATACATACCAGTATTTCCGGAAACAGTTAAAAAAAATGATCGCCGCCCATGGCGGGATAAAACAGGATAAAATAGGCCTGGTCATGTTAAACCTGGAAAATTTTAAGCTTTACAGTAGGT
>JAAYRR010000008.1 GCA_012518675.1 Bacillota bacterium | reverse complement strand
GGTTCCCTCGGAATGGGTGGAGGCTGTAAAACCCTTTCCAGATAAAAACAGAAGCTGGAGCTCCCATCTGCTGATCACCGCCTCCCATTTGGCGTTGGAAGACGCCGGTATAAATAAAAAGGAACTTGCCTCCAATAAAGCCGGTATTTTTTTGGGCCTTAGTTCCAGTGATATGGAGTTGGGGGAAAGGGAATACGCTTTTTTCCAACAGACGGGTTCCCCCAAACCCCATGTAATTGCGGCCTCCTTCCCGCATGCAGCCGCGCATGAAGTTGCCGGCGAGTTTAAGTGTCCCGGGCAGGTTATCACTGTTTCCAGCGGCTGTACGTCGGGGCTTTTAAGCCTTATCCAAGCGGCAGAGGCTATCGGCCGGGGAGAAATTGAAATTGCCCTGGCCGGCGGGGGAGATGCCCCTTTGACTTCTTTTGTTATCTCCTGCCTGTGTACAGCCGGCCTGCACCCCACATCCTATAATGATCGGCCGGCTGCAGCCAGCAGGCCCTTTGATGCCCAACGCGACGGCGGGGTGGCCTCTGAAGGAGCCGGCATGGTTGTCATTGAAAGCGCCGCAAGAGCCCGCCTCAGGGGGAAAGAGGCCTGTGTCCGGATTGGAGGTTGGGGAATTGCAAACGCCTATTCTCCATTAACAGTCAAGTCCTCCTTTGTTTCTTCCATTACAGAAGCCTTGCAGAAAGCAAAGCTGTCCCCGGGGATGGTAGACTATATCTGTGCCCATGCCCCGGGAATTAAATTTACTGATCAGGCGGAAACAGAAGCGATAAAAAAGGCCTTTGGACGCCATGCTTACAATTTGCCCGTCAGTTCCATCAAATCCATGATCGGCAACCCCCTGGCTGCAGCCGGCCCCCTGCAGGTAATCGCCACTTCATTGGCTATTAAAAACCGGTATATCCCGCCGACGATCAACTATGACTATCCCGACCCACATTGCGACCTTGACTATGTTCCCAACAAGGGCCGTGTGGCCAGGATAAAAAGGGCGCTGATCAACGTCTTAGGGTTTGGCGGTTCTATTGTTTCCATGATTTGTTCCGGGTAGGGGGCCTAGTCTGAAATCCTGTTAAAACCAAAGGTGAAGTGCGGGTGGGTAAAAGGTGCAGATTGGTCTTGTCTTACTATTGTCCCTGGCAGCAGCAGCACATACAGTTTTGGGTGGTATCATTTATAAGGATGCACCCCGAAACCTGTTGAACCGTTTATGCTTGGGTTTTGCAATCGTCGCCGCCTTTTGGTGTGTAGCTGTGCTGATGGTCACGGTCCAGCAGGAATATGCCGGCGCGCTTTTCTGGATCAGGGTTTCCCATGCGGTAGCGGTGATCACTCCCTGGTTTATAGTTGCTTTTGCCTATTGCTTTTCACACCCGGAAAAATATCCTTACCGGGGGGTCTTTTTCCTTTTATTATGTACACTGGCAATGGCCCTCTTTAGTATGACCCCCGCTGTAATCAAGGATGTAATGATGCTGCCGGGGGCCAAGGTGAAAGTCCAGGGGGCTTATTTTCCCCTGTATATTCTTTTTTTTACAGGACTGCTTTTGTTTTCCCTTTACCATATTTCCAGGCGGCTCAGCCTTTCCCGCGGGCTTGTTCGTTATCAGATCCGTTATTTCTTTGGCGGGACCTATTTATCTTTTTTTTTAGGCAGCCTGTTAAACCTGCTTTTACCGGGCTTGGGCTTGTCAACAGAACTGCTGCAAGGGTTGGGGCCTGTTTTTTCCCTGTTCAGCACCCTTTCGATTGGCTATGCCATTGTCAGATACCGGTTGATGGATATCAACATTGCCTTGCGCAAGGTTCTGGCTTACATGCTGTCTATGGCACTGCTAATCAGTTTTTATATTCTTTTGTTTTCAACTGTAAATAATTACTTTTCAAACTGGAAAGAAAACCCTGCTTTTTACTTCATAGTGCTGATTATTTTGGCGGTTACCTTTCAACCGCTCAAAGAAGGGGTACGGCGTTTGGTTGATCGCTATTTTTACCGCGCCTATCATTATTTTGATTCGCTGCAGGATATCGGCAAGACCATGGTTTCTATTTTGCAGCAGGATGATCTGACCACCTTTTTGGTACACAAGGTTGTGGATACGATTTACCTGCAGGGTGCTGTTCTTTATTTGCGGGAAAACGGGGATTTTTTTCATGCTGCAGCACAAAAATTTGCGGGGGCTTCATCCTTAAAGGGCTGTGAACATTTACCGGCAAACAACCCCCTCTTTGCCTACCTTGAAGAAAAAGGTGAAATCTTTTTAGAAACAGATCTAAAGGGGGTTGCACACCCTGAAAAAAGGGAACTGTTGGCTAAAGAAATGAAAAACCTGCAGGCGGGCGCCGTGGTACCCCTCATTGTGGAAAACAGGCTGGAAGGCGTTTTTTCCTTAGGTTTTAAAATATCCGGGGAACCCTACTCGCAACAAGATGTTGGTTTGCTTGCCGCCCTGGCCCCACAGGTTGCTGTGGCCCTAAAAAACGCCCAGCTTTACCAGGATGTTTGGGAGATCAAAAGCTACTTGGAAAATATATTGGAAAATATGGGCAATGGCCTGATTGCCGTTGACAGCCGGGGATTTATAACCACCTTTAACAGCGCTGCAGAAAAAATTACCGGTCTCCCTGTCAGGGAAGCCCTGCACCAAAAAGCAGATTTGGTGTTGGAGACACCCCTGGCCCACCTTTTGTTGCAAACTTTAACAGGCTGCCGGGAAAAGAATGAAGCAGAACTAAAGGTTTTGGTAGGGGAGCAGCTGCGCTTTTTATCCTGTCATGCTGTGCAGGTTGTGATGCAGAAAGAAAGGAAAAAAGGGGCAATCCTTGTTTTAAGCGATATTACACGGATCAAACAGCTGGAAAAAGAAAAAAACCAGTCCCAGAGGCTGGTTTCCTTAGGTGAATTGGCAGCAGGTATGGCTCATGAAATAAAAAACCCACTGGCCTCCATACAAACTTTTGCTGAACTTTTACCAGAAAAATATGATGATCATGAATTCCGCTATAGTTTTTCCCGAATTGTTAAAGGGGAAGTCATACGCATCAATGAATTGGTAATGAAACTTTTGCATTTCACAAATAACCCCCGTCCTTTTTATACAGAGGTAGACCTAAAGGCCTTGCTGGAAGAAATTTTGGGACTGCTCTCCCCACAGCTTACTGCCCATAAAATTGGGCTTTCCCGGTTTTATGGACAAGGCCTCCCCCTTTTAAAGGCCGATCGGGATCAGTTAAAACAGGCTCTCTTAAATATTTGTTTAAACGGGGTGCAGGCTATGCCTACGGGGGGGGTGCTGCAGGTTCAGGTACTGCCTCCGGCCGCCAAGGAAACGTTCCCCGGGGAAGCGGGCTTTGTTTCCACTGACAAAGAAATATCTATCAGGATTCGGGATACGGGCACAGGCATCAGTGCACAGCAAAAGGAACGGGTTTTTGATCCTTTTTTTACAACAAAAAGCAACGGCGTGGGCATTGGGCTAAGTATCAGCCATAAAATCATCACCGCACATGGGGGCACGGTGCGTTTTCAAAGTGATCCAGAAGGAACGGTTTTTGATATTTTTCTGCCGGTAACAGGGGCAACGGTCTAAAGGCTTGTTGGGCCGGCTGCTCTTTTAAGGATAAGCGGCATACGGGGAAAGGAGGCCGCCGTTTGAAAATTATTATTCTGATCACCGGGCAGGCCGGCGGTCTGCAGCAGGTCAAAGATTATATTCCCGCGGATTACCTTTTATTGGAGGCCCAGGCTGATCAAAAAGGCTTACAGATGCTGACAGAGATTGCCTCCGGCGTGGTTCTGATCGACAACAGCTTACCCGGCATCCTTCCCTGGTTGGAAAAAGCGCAGAGCCTGCGCCCGGATCTGACCTACCTGGGCCTGGCCGGTGCAGTTGACACCCCCACCTTTGCCGGTGCAGAATATTTTTATGACCTGATGCCGGTTCCTTTTGATCCTAAGAATGTGCGCCTGGTTTTGAAACGTACCCTGGAAAGGGAACGGCTGCGCTGGGAGGTGGAAAACTATAAAAGAATGCACGCTGCGGCCGGCGGCCCAACGGAAATACCTGTAGCAAATCAGACCCAGCCGGCGGCACAGCGTAACAGGGAAAAGGTTTTATGTGAGTTTTCCCGCGCCCTGAACAGTAATTTCGATCAGGGTCGTTTTCTGGATCTTTTTATGAATGCTGTACTGGAACTTATTCCTGTTGGCAAGTTGTCTGTTTTATTGTACGAAAAGGATCTGGCAAAATATAAAATTGCAGCACAAAGGGGGCTGGACCCCGCCCTTTGCGCCAGCCTGCATTTTACACCCTTTGCGGAACTGTTCCTTTGGCTGTCCCGGGAGGGGCGCATTTTACATCCCGGTGAAATCACTAAAAACCCAACTGTTTTTAAAGATATTTTAGAGGAAATGCAGCTGTTGCAGGCTACAGTTTGCATACCGCTTTTGGCTCATGGGCAGCTGGTGGGCACGCTTAACTTGGGCCCTAAAATAACCGGCTCCCCTTTTTTTGAAGGGGAACTGGAAACACTGTATGTTTTCTGTGGAAATGTGGCTGTTGCCCTGCAGGATATCAGGCTTCATCACGAAGTCCGCAACCAGAAATTGTTTAAGGAAAATATCCTGCAGCACATGAACAGCGGTGTGGTAGCGATCAACAAGGAAGAAGGCATCAACACCTTCAACCCCCGCGCCGGGGAGCTGTTGGCAATCCGGCCGCAAGAAGCAATTGGCCGGGACTTGCGCCTTTTACCCAGCCCGCTGGGTGATCTGCTTTACGAAACTTTTACTACAGGTGCAGCCCTAAGAAAAAAAGAAATAGAACTGCCCTACGGCCGCATTCACCTGGAGGTCAGCACCTACAGGTTGCTGGATGCTGCAGGTCAACCCTTGGGCAGTGTAATGATCTTTGACGATCTGTCACCAAGAAAGATGCTGGAAAAAGAGCGCCGGCAAGCTGCACAGCTTGATGTGCTCAATAAATTTGTCGGACAGCTGGCCCATGAGGTTAAAAACCCCATGGTTGCCGTACAAACTTTTACCGAGCTGCTGCCGGAAAAATATGACGATCGCTCCTTTCGTGAATTTTATGCCAAAACAGTGCGGCAGGAATTAAAAAGGCTGAATGAACTTGTCGAACAGCTGATTGCTTTTTCTACACCGCTCACCTATAACTTTTGTATCGTTACCCTGCAGAAAATACTCGCTTTAGGGCTTTCTTTTTTACGGGAACAGGGTCTGGAGCTGCAAACTGTACCCGCCATAGATGATGCAGCCCACAATTTGAAGGTGCGGGCGGACAAAACACTCCTGGCCAGGGCCTTTTCCTATCTTTTACGCTATCTCTTCCAGGCTGTTGAAGGTAACAGTGTTATCCACATTGCCGTTTCTACAGTGAAAAAAAATAATCCCGGCTGTTCAGCCCGTATCTTGCTGTATGATCCCCAAACAAAAACTGCACCGGCCGGTATAGAAAAAATGTTTGACCCCTTGGCAGCCCACCCCAACGGCTATATTTCTCTCGGGCCGCCGGTAAGCCGCAAAATCATTGAGGATCATGGCGGCCGTGTCCGGGCTTCCTTAACGAAAGGGCATTACTTGGAAATTGAAATATTTTTACCGCTATTCCCCGGAAAGGAGGGCTGGGAAAATGAAAGCCCCCAAAATAATGATTGTTGATGATGAGTTGGGTCCCCGGGAGGCTCTGAAAATGATCCTGCGGGATGATTACGATGTTTTTACAGCAAGCAGCGGCAGGGAAGCTTTGCACTACCTGCATGCTGACGAATTTGATCTGATGATCCTGGATATCAGGATGCCCGATATGAGCGGTATTGATCTGCTTGCCCGGGTAAAAAACAGGGTGCCGGAAACAGAAGTGGTGATGATAACCGCTTATGCTTCTGTAGAAACAGCCACCCATGCCCTGCGACAAGGCGCCCTGGACTACCTGATTAAGCCTTTTGACAGCAGTGCGGTCAAAGAAGTGGTGGCCAGAGGGCTGGCCCGCCGCATTAAACGGGCCGCCTTGCGTAAAAGGCTGAGCGCACTGCAGGTGGACAACGCCTTTCTCCAGGAAAAAATAGAAAATGCCTGTTTAAATATACAAAAACATTATTTGGAAACAGTTCATTCCCTGGTGGCCGCAATTGATGCCAAGGATTCCTATACAAAAGGACACCAGGAAAGGGTAGCTTTTTTTGCCGGTATCCTGGGTAGGGAAATGGGTTTTTCCGAAAAAGAGCAAAAAATTTTGCGGCAGGCGGCTATCCTGCATGATATTGGGAAAATAGGTGTACCGGAACAAATCCTGCGAAAGACCGGGAAATTGACCGCTGAGGAGTTTAAAATTATTAAACAGCATCCTGAAATTGGCGTGGAAATTATTGCGCCGGTGCAATTTTTACAGGAAGTATTGCCCATTGTGCTTTACCATCACGAAAGATTTGACGGCACAGGTTACCCGGAAGGCCTCCGGGGCCGGCAGATTCCGCTTGCCGCCCGCATGATCGCTGTTGCCGATGCCCTTGATGCCATGCTTTCCAACCGTCCTTATGCGCCCGCAAAAACTGCAATAG
>JAAYRR010000007.1 GCA_012518675.1 Bacillota bacterium | reverse complement strand
TTAATCGGTTCCAAGGAAGGGATTGCCCATATTTCTTTCTGTTTTACCGATCCGGGTGATGTTAACTTAGTGCCGGATCCGGGTTATCCGGTCTACAGCATCGGGACTCTTTTTGCCGGTGGGACCTCTTATACAATGCCCCTGCAGGAGAAAAACGGTTTCCTGCCCGCTCTGGAAAACATCCCTGCAGAAACAGCTGCCCGGGCCAAACTTTTATTTTTGAACTACCCCAATAACCCCACCGGGGCAATTGCCCCCCTGGAATTCTTTGAAAAAGTGGTGGCCTTTGCCCAGAAAAACAACCTGCTGGTTTGCCATGATGCTGCTTATAGCGAAATTGCCTTTGACGGCTACCGGCCCAAAAGTTTTTTAGAAGCCACAGGTGGTAAGGATGTAGGGCTGGAGTTTGGGTCTCTTTCCAAAACGTTTAACATGACCGGTTGGCGGATCGGTTATGCAGTGGGCAATGCTGCGGCTGTGGAGGCCCTCTACCGTTTTAAGACCAACATTGATTCCGGTCTTTTCAAAGCCGTGCAGTATGCCGGCCTGGAAGCGCTGACCAATTCACAAATGGAGCCTTTTTTGGACGAATTGCGCAAAAAATATCAAAACAGAAGGGATATTGTGCTTAAAGCGTTGCGGGAGGCGGGCTGGCCTTTGCAAACCCCGCAAGCTACTTTCTACATTTGGGCACCGGTACCCCAGGGTTTTACCTCCGAGGAATTTGTGGCCTATCTGCTGGATAAAACAGGTATAGTAGTGACCCCCGGCCGGGGTTTTGGCCGCTATGGAGAAGGATATTTCCGTATTGCCCTGACAGTTGGAGAGGAAAGAATGCAGGAAGCCATGGAACGCCTTAAAAAAGCAGTAAAGTACAGCTAAGCTTTTTTACTGTAGCATCATATTAACCGCTTTAATATGATATATTGTTAATCTCAAGCAATTAAAGTTTCAAGGAGTTGATGTTTGTGGCAGGATACAATGTAGCGATCGTCGGTGTTACGGGGATGGTTGGCCAGACCTTCATTGAGGTGCTGCAGGAACGTAAATTCCCCATTAAGGGCTGGAAACTGCTTGCTTCCTCCCGTTCCGCCGGTAAAAAAATTGAAATTGGCGGCAAGGATTATACTGTGGAAGAAGCCCGCCCGGAATCTTTTGCCGGTGTCGATTTTGCATTTTTTAGTGCAGGCGGGGAAATCAGCAGCCGGCTGGCGCCTGCTGCGGTGCAAAAGGGCGCGATCGTCATCGACAACAGCAGTGTTTTTCGCCTGGATCCGGAGATACCCCTTATTATCCCCGAGGTTAATCCGGAGGCTGCTTTTAAACACAAGGGCCTGCTGGCCAACCCCAACTGTTCAACTACCCAGATGGTTGTGGCTTTACAACCCCTGCATTT
Source organism: Bacillota bacterium (assembly GCA_012518675.1). Lineage (GTDB taxonomy): Bacteria > Bacillota > Dethiobacteria > DTU022 > UBA8154 > JAAZMI01. The sequence goes on along the minus strand of JAAYRR010000007.1, from coordinate 1,176 downwards.
GGCTGCCGGGCTAAAAAGGGTAGTTGTAGCCACCTACCAGTCGGTTTCCGGGGCAGGCAAAGAGGCGGTGGATGAACTGACAGCCCAAAGTGCTGCCGTTTTAAATGAACAAACAATTATCAAGGAAAGAATCCCTTTTCAGGGGGCCGCAAAACACTACCAGATTGCCTTTAACATGGTTCCCCAGATCGACGTTTTTGATGAAGATGATTATACCAAAGAAGAAATGAAAATGATTTTGGAAACCCGCAAGATCTTGGGACTGCCGGACCTGCCAATTACAGCAACCACTGTGCGTGTGCCGGTCTTTAACGGCCATTCTGAAGCGATCAATGTGGAATTAAAGGCGCCGCTGTCCCCCCAGGCAGCCCGCCGGGCGTTGGCCGGGTTTCCGGGGATTAAGGTGCTTGACAACCCGGCAGAATTGTTATACCCGATGCCGGTGGACACTGTAGGCCGGGATGAAGTTTTCGTCGGGCGTGTCCGCTACGATCGTTCGGTCCCCTATGGCCTGAATATATGGGTTGTTGCTGACAACATCCGCAAGGGTGCAGCGACTAATTCCATCCAGATTGCTGAGCTGCTAATCTAGCCTGGAGGGGTAAAAACATGAAAATACTGGTGCAAAAATATGGGGGGACCTCGGTCTCCACACCGGAAAAAAGAGCACTGATTGCCCGGTGTGTGCAGGAAGCCCAAAATGAAGGCTTCCATGTGGTTTTGGTGGTTTCAGCCTTGGGGCGCAATGGTGAACCCTACGCCACTGATACGTTGCGTTCCCTCATTTTACAGGAATATGCTGGCGTTTCCCCCCGGGAACTTGATTTAATCATGTCTTGTGGAGAGGTTATTTCTGCTGCGATATTGGCAGCTGTGCTGGGCAATAAAGGGCTTCCCGCCCGTGCTTTAACCGGCATACAGGCCGGTTTTCTGACTGATGGGCACTACAGCGAAGCAGAGGTGGTTGACTGCCAGCCGGTAAAAATCAGGGATGTTTTACAACAAAATGAAGTGCCGGTGATCGCCGGCTTTCAAGGCGCAGATCCCTCCGGTGAAATCAACACTTTTGGCCGGGGCGGCAGCGATACCACAGCGGTAATTTTAGGGGCGGCTTTAGGTGCGGAAAAGGTGGAAATTTATACAGACGTTTGCGGCATTATGACGGCAGATCCTCTT
>JAAYRR010000054.1 GCA_012518675.1 Bacillota bacterium | reverse complement strand
GCACAGTATCTTTAATATCGGCATGCTGCCCCACCTGCCTTTTGAAAAGATCATATCTACAGGGAATTCTGCAGGGCTGGGAGCCTTAAAGGCCCTGTCATCTATTGTGGAACGCAAAAAGGCGGAAGAACTTTCTGGGAAGGTGGAATATGTGGAACTGGCAACCTATCCGTCCTTTAATAGTTGTTTTGCCAGATCATTGTTTTTTCCCCAAGTAGAATAATTATAAAACTCTAAAACCCACTGTGAAATCCTTAGAAACAACCTTCGATGCCCGGTAGGAAAGCTGTATCCCCCGTTCTTACCAGGCTAAACCGGGGCAAACAGAGAACAGTACCCTGTTTGCCCTTTTGCCGGCCCCAGCCGGCACTGGGGCCGGCCGCTTATTTTGCTAAGGTATGTGCAGTGTGCCGATCTGCGAAAGGCTACTAAATAGCCCTTTTCCTCCAGGAAACGGGCGGCGTAAATTTTTTCACCCGGCGCCAAGTCTTCAACCTGGCCTTTGATCTGCAGTTCTGAATTAAGGTTATAGACGTTGTTTTTAGAGGTTTCTTCGCTGCCGCCCCAAGGCGAACCGGTTGTGGTGGCTAAACGCAGGTACCCCTCATGTTCGTCCAGAGAAAACCGGTTCAAAACTGTGCCGGAGACTTTCCCCTTACATTCAAGCCTCCTGTTAATTTGTTCAAGATAATTACAACTTATAGACAGATCCCTTGGGCCGGTATCAGCCCGGCCAAATCCCTTGCCGTCAGCCTACCGGTTACCGGGAAGCAACTGGGGAGTTGCAGGCATTTAATAATTTGACGGCAGAAGGACAGGAAAAGTTCCCCATTTATTAATTTATGGACAGAAGACGAATCTTTGCAAAACAATTGTGCCGGCAGGTGTTTCGATGTTTTATATAGAATGATGATTTTACAGTTATTTTTTAACAGGTGGTGTCCATGCGACAGGTAGAATACAGGTTGAAAAGCGGTTTAATTGGTTTGGTGGCAGATACCCATGTGCCCACCAGGGCTACAGCCCTGCCCGCGCAGCTATTTACCCTTTTCAGAGGGGTGGATCTGATTTTGCATGCCGGGGATCTGGTAGTGGCGAGTATTTTAAATGAACTGGGCGCCCTGGCCCCGGTGGAGGCTGTGGCAGGGAATATGGACCCTGCAGGCCTTAAAGCGAAGCTGGGCTTAAAGAAAATTATCTGTTTGGGAGAGGTTTCTTTGGGGCTTATCCATGGCACCGGCTTGCCCCGCGGTAAACCGGCACCAATTTTACAATGTTTCCAGGGGTGTAATATTCAAGGGCTTATTTTTGGGCACAGCCATGTTCCTCTTTGGGGGTACACCGCAGGTATCCTTACGATCAACCCTGGTTCAGCAACAGATCCGCGTGCAGGCAATCGTCCCTCATGTGCCCTTCTTCGGGTAGAGGGCCGGCAGCTTCAGGGGGAAATCCTGGAACTGTCCTGAACAACCTTGAACGTGTATGGGTTTTAGCAGTTACCTTGATAGATGGAGGCATGATTTGTTTTGCGCTATACACCGAAATCTGAATTGGACCGGAGGGTGGCCAAACTGCAGGCAGGTTTGCGGCGGGCTGGCATTGATGGGGCGGTAATTGTTCAGAATGCGGATCTTTTTTATTTTGCCGGTACGATCCAGCGTTCACATTTATTTGTGCCTGCAGAAGGTCGGCCGCTGCTGCTGGTTAAAAAAGACCCAGCCAGGGCCAGGGTAGAATCTGCGCTGGACCAGATTGTCGGCCTGGACAGTTTGCGGAAAATGAGCGCAGTTTTGCAGGCCAACGGTTACAGTTCCTTTAAAACTTTGGGATTCGAACTGGATGTGCTGCCAGCCAACCAATATTTACGCTACCGGGGGCTGTTTGAACCGGCTGAAATTGTTGATGTCAGCCCGCTGATCCGCGATGTACGGATGGTCAAATCACCTTATGAGATAGATATTATCAGGGAAGGCGCCCGGCTCCACGGGGTAATATTTTCGTTTGTCAAGGAAAACCTGCGTGCAGGCATTTCCGAATTAGAGCTGTCGGCCCTACTTGCCGAGGTTTCCAGAAGGAATGGTCATGCTGGTTATATGAGGGTGCGGGGGTTCAACCAGGACTTATATTATATCCACCTTTTATCCGGGCACAATACTATGCCCAGCTATTTTGACGGTTCTGTCGGAGGGGAAGGGATTAGTCCTGCTTTTGCACAGGGTTCCTGCAGGAAACTGATTAGTAAAAACGAACCTGTGTTCGTGGATTATAATTTTGTTTTTGACGGATATATTGTGGATCAGACAAGGACATTTTGTATTGGGGAACTGCCGGCTCACCTTGCCCAGGCCCATGCAACCGCAGTCGGTATTTTGAAGGAACTGGAAAAGATGGCCCGGCCGGGAATAGCCTGGGAGGCACTATATACACGGGCCATGTATTTGGCTGCTGAAAGCCCCTTTAAAGACCACTTTTTGGGTTTCCCGGAGCCTGTTTCTTTTATCGGCCATGGCCTGGGCATTGAACTGGACGAACAGCCGGTTATTGCCCCGGGGTTTAAAGCTCCGCTGGCGGAAGGGATGGTTTTTGCCCTGGAGCCAAAGTTTATTTTTCCCGACGGTGCGGTGGGGGTGGAAAATACTTATTTGGTAACAAAGGACGGGCTGGAAACATTGACTGTTTTTGAAGAAGAAATAATATACATTTAACACAAGAACGCTTCCGGAGCTGTCTGGAAAAAAGGCGCCACAACATTTTTATGAAATCCCTATCGATTGTTTTGTTTTTACAGTCGATGCAGTTAGAATTGGGAATTTGCCCCAGCTGTTAACCGCAAAATAATATCAGACCAACAACCCTTGGATTTTTAAAAGGCGTCCGGGACAGACTAAGTTGTGGGTATATCGTTTCTTTACCCGGTAAATGTAATGGTTAATGCTTACCTATGCAATATATTATATGTTGGCCCCAAAATTTAACTTTTTTTCAAGGGAAGGGAGGCGTAAATGTATATATGAGGGTAGCAGTTGTCGGGGGAGGCCCTGCAGGCCTGACAGCAGCTAAAACCGCTGCAGACAACGGGTTGGAGGTAACTCTTTTTGAACATTACAGGATAGGTGAACGCATTAATTGTGGGGAAGGCTTTTTTGATATTTTGGGGCTGTGCGGTAAACCAGGCGCTGGCGTTTTATTCAAGGTCCAACAAGTTCTTTTAAAGGTAAATAAATTATACCGCATTGACAGCACTGAACTGAACCTATGGATGATCGATAGGGCAAGTTGGCAACGCTACCTGGCGGAAGAAGCATGTACATCAGGTGTGAAAATTTTAGAGGAAACTCCAATTAGAATTCAAGATATGAAGCTTCTCCAGCAGGACTTTGACTGGGTGATAGATGCCAGCGGTGTTTCTTCTATTTCCTTAAAAGCTGTAAATAACACCGGTGAAAACAGAAACCGGGCAGCCCTTACCATACAGTGCCGGCTGGAAGGTGATTTTTCCAGCCTTAAAAATTCTTTGAAGGCTGTACTGGAACCACATTATCAAGGCTATTATTGGATTTTCCCCAAAAAAGCTTCAAAAAGGGGTATTGCCAATGTAGGAATTGGTTTTTTTAATTATCCTTCAGCAAAAATAGATCTTAGGCGAGAGCTGTTCCGTGTTTTACAACAGGAAAATTTGCAGAATTGCCCCATTTTGGAATACAGGGGGGGGAAAATTCCCCTGAACCGGGTTTCCCCTTTTATGAGAGGTAACACCCTGTTGGTTGGTGATGCTGCCGGGTTGGCCTCTTCCCTGTATGGGGGAGGACTCGATATGGCTGTTGTTAGCGGTAGGTTGGCTGCTCTTTCTTTGGCACAGGGTAAACCCCACGCGTACGAACAGCTTTTCTGGAAAAAGGTGAAACGCAAGGCTATTATTGAAGAAAAAATTTTTAATCTTTGGGAACAGAAAGGCATTAATTTTATGGAAACCTTATTCAGAAACCCGGTAAATTTTCTAATCCCTTCGCTTTTTAGTTTAATGTCAGTGTAATAAGGGCTTGGGTTTTGATTGCAACGTGGATTGTGGTTTTTTAAATTAATTTTCTTTTGGATTCTTTGAAAAATGCTGCCTGTAGGCTATGATATACTTACATGAAAATCTTGGTTATGCAGGGGTTAACCCATGTGACGGGGGGTATTGAAACCGGTGAGGGCCGCACTCCTTGATTTTCTGAATTTTTTGTCGGTAGAACTTTCGGTAATGCTTACCGCGGCATTGCCGGTGATCGAACTCAAAGGCGCCATCCCGGTAGGCATCTCCCTGGGGATGACGCCGCTTCACGCGGCTGCAGTTGCTTTTGTGGGCAGTATGATTCCCGTGCCAATTATTTTGTTTACTGTTCGCCCTGTTTTCAATTATCTGAAATCTACACGGGCTTTTAAAAAGATGGTCTATAAGCTGACAGACCGTTCTTTGAAAAATAATGGTGGCAAGATCCAAAGATACGGCCTTTGGGGCCTTATTTTATTGGTTGCAGTACCCCTTCCGGGGACGGGGGTATGGAGCGGCAGTCTTATTGCTGCACTTTTGGATATGCGGTTTAAGTGGGCCTTCCCGGCTATTCTTGTGGGAAATTTGATTGCAGGGATACTGATTATGGGAATCAGCGAAGGTTTGTTTAAGGTAATCTGCTATGGCTGGTGAAATTTTTACTGAAGGAAGGACCTTCATAGATGTCCAAAATATTTTCCTGGATGGCTGTGCTTCTGGTGATGTTTCTTATTTTCAACCTTTCTTCGCAGACCGCGGAACATTCCAATGAACTTAGCACCAGGATAACAGAACTGATTGTTAAGACGGCGGAAAAAATTGTGACCGGGACCAGGTTTGACCGGGAAAATATTAACAACAGGTTAAGGAAGAACGCCCATTTTTTTTCCTATCTGCTCTTGGGGGTGTTTGTATATAACGCCCTGCAACAAAGCGGCCTACGGGGCCGGCGGTGTTTCATCCTTGCCTTGGGGATCTGTGTTTTGTATGCCATCACAGATGAGGTGCACCAGCTTTATGTCCCCGGCAGGGGAGGGCAGGTGCGGGATGTTCTTATTGATAGCGCCGGGGCCTGTGTGGGGGTGGGGCTCTACCAGGTTCTTGGGAAGAAAATGTAGTTAAATATAAAAACCAGTACTCCAAAATAAATTTTGTATATAAAGACATAGTTTAGATCAGAAGCCCGGAGGTAAGATTTTGACTTTCATTGACAGCTATTCTGTCAAAAGGTATAATAAGTTGAACGGTTTTCTGTAAGGCCTTTCAATCAGGTCGGGCTGAGGGGAGGGAAAGCATGTGTCTGAAGTAAAGGTTGGTAAAAACGAAAGTTTTGATAGCGCCCTGAGAAGGTTCAGAAGGCAATGCGCTCGGACAGGTATACTTTCAGAGATACGTAAAAGGGAACACTACGAAAAGCCAAGCGTTCGCCGTAAAAAGAAATCGGAAGCGGCACGCAAAATACGTAGGAGGAGAAGGTCTTATCGGTAAATAATTTTTAAACTAAGCAAAGGACCTTTCTGCTTTCCAGAATGGAGAAAAGGGAAAATTCATTTTTACAAACTTTTATTTTGCCTCCCCCAAACGAAATATAGGCGGGAATTTTAATAAATATAAGGATAAGTAATTCCGGTAAAACTTGGTAATACCAAGTTTTACCTTTATAGGGGGTTATCCTTTGTCTAAAAAGTTATGTTTCCTAGTCATATTTTCCCTGATTCTAGCCTTTGTTTCAGGAGCATTTGTCAGTTCTGCATCTGATGCCGCACCGGTTTATATTCTGCCCGTCAAGGGCGAAATTGAACCGGGGTGGCTGGTTTTTTTTGAACGTTCTTTAAAAGAGGCTGCAGGTGCCGGTGCCCAGGCTGTTATTTTGGATTTGGATACCCCTGGCGGTTATATTGACACGGCGCTTGCGGCGCGCAAACTTATTGAGGAATGCCCCTTTCCTGTGTATGGTTATGTGCAACACCATGCCCTTTCTGCAGGGGCCTATTTGGCCTTGAGTACAGATGAATATTTTATGTCTCCTGGTGCTACCATTGGCGCTGCCGAACCCCGGATGCTGGGCGGTGAAAAAGCTGCTGATGAAAAGTATCTTTCCTCCTGGGAGGCGGAAATGCGTGCTGTTGCAGAAAAACAGGGTAAAGATCCCCTTTTGGCTGCAGCAATGGTGCGTCAGGAAATAACTGTGAAGGGTGTTGTTACTGCCAGTGAGCTTTTAACCCTTACTGCCCGGGAAGCGGAGGAATTAGGGTTTAGCGGTGGGACGGCTGCCAAACTGATTGATTTGCTACCGCGTTTAAATTTGGAGGGGGCTCATCTAGTGAAAGCAGAGCCCACCAGCTGGGAAGTTTTGGGTGGGTGGCTGATTAAACCCGTGGTTTCCACCCTGCTTCTTTCTGCAGGTTTTATTTTTATGATTGTAGAGATTCTTACTGCAGGTTTTGGTTTGGCCGGTCTTTTAAGTATACTTTCTTTCGGTCTTTTTTTTGGCGGGCATTTTTTTGCCGGGGTAAGCGGTTGGCCGGCAGCCTTTTTATTTCTTTTTGGTCTTGTTTTGCTTCTGATCGAGGCTTTTATACCGGGTTTTGGTGTCGTGGGGGCCGGGGGCCTTGTTTGTGTTTCTGCTTCCATTGTTTTGACTGCTGCTTCCACCGCTTTGGGGATCAAAATGCTTTTTGTTTCCCTTGCAGTTTCTGCATTGGCAGGCTATTTTACCTTCAGATATTTCCAGCGTAAGGGGACACTGCGGCGTTTTGTTTTGACAGAGGCTGCTACCCGGGAGGGCGGTTTCAGTTCCACTGCAGACCGCAGCTATTTGATTGGCAAAACCGGCCGCAGTGTTACCCCCCTCCGGCCTGCAGGAATTGCCGAAATTGAAGGTTCCAGGTTTGACGTGGTCAGTGAAGGTTCTTTTATTCCGGCAGGAACAGACATTGAAGTGATCATGGTCGAAGGAAGACGTATTGTTGTGTATTCTTTAAATGCCGGGGCGGGAAAAAATAAAGGGCAACAGTAGTTTTCGGAAAGTTTCGGTTGGCAACAACTTTATATTATAATTGGACAAGGGAAGGATGATTGCAGTGGATGGTTTCTTGCCTTTCTTGGTTTTAGTGGTGTTCATTATTGTTGCATTTTCAGTTTTATTCAGTTTTATACCTTTACGATTATGGATTGCAGCCTTGGCTGCAGGTGTACGTGTGAGCATTGTAACCTTGATTGGGATGCGTTTGCGACGGGTTATTCCGGCCAGGGTTGTTGAACCGTTGATTAAGGCAACCAAGGCCGGTTTGGATTTAAATGTAAATAAGTTGGAGGGCCACTACCTGGCGGGGGGTAATGTGGATCGGGTTGTTAATGCTCTGATCGCCGCCCAGAGAGCAAATATTGAATTGGGTTTTGAAAGGGGGGCGGCCATAGATCTGGCCGGCCGAAATGTGTTGCAGGCTGTGCAAATGAGCGTAAATCCCAAGGTTATTGAAACCCCGACAGTAGCTGCAGTGGCCAAGGATGGCATTGAAGTCAAGGCTAAGGCGCGGGTAACGGTGCGGGCCAACATTGATCGCCTGGTTGGCGGTGCAGGGGAAGAAACGATTATTGCCCGGGTGGGGGAAGGGATTGTTACCACCATCGGTTCTTCGGGTAGCCATAAAGAGGTTTTGGAAAACCCGGACAAAATTTCCCATACTGTGTTGAACAAAGGCCTGGACGCCGGCACGGCTTTTGAAATTTTGTCGATCGATATTGCCGATGTTGATGTCGGTAAAAACATCGGTGCCCAGCTGCAAACAGATCAGGCGGAAGCAGATAAGCGCATTGCCCAGGCCAAGGCCGAGGAAAGGCGGGCTATGGCTGTGGCCCGGGAACAGGAAATGGTTGCCTCTGTGCAGGAAATGCGTGCCAAGGTTGTAGAGGCTGAAGCAGAGGTGCCGGCAGCCATGGCAAAGGCCTTGCGCGAAGGCAAGTTGGGGGTTATGGACTATTATAATCTGCAAAATATATTTGCCGATACCCAAATGCGGGATTCTATTTCTAAATTAGGTCATACTGATGAAGAAAACCAGGATCGCAAATAAAGGGGTTTAACGGTTAACTAAACCCCGGCGGTTTAATTTAAACCTTGGCAGTTTAACTAAATTTTAAAAGGTGTGCATGGATGCATGAAGTTAGTTATTCTTTTGATTGTGCTGAAGATCCTTTCTTCACTTTTTCAAAACTTACGTGACGGGGGTAAGCAGCTCCCCCCCTTCAGGAGGCCGACAAGGCCGCGACCTGCAGGACTTCCCTTGCCCCCTGATATTTTTGATTTTCCCTCGCTGCCGGAAATATCGACAGACCCGGTGGCAGAAGAAGAAACAGAACCCATTCGCAGGACTGTGTATGATAAACCTGCGCATTCTTCGTTCGGGGATGAAACTTCTGTAAAACAGGCTCGTTCTTTTACGCCGGCCCCGGTATTAAGTCGCAGGGGGGCTGTTTCCCCCCGGGCAGCCAGGTTGCAAAGAAATGCCCGGCCCAGGCAAAAAAGGGAATTGGCCAAACTTTTAAAAGGAGACAATTTGCCTTTGGGCCTGATTGCTTCAGAGGTGTTTTCTCCCCCGCGTGCCCGTAGATCTTTTTATACCGCCCGGTCAGGAAAATAATATCTGGGCAGGAGCGCCCTCCTGGTAGCATAACCAAATCTTTTGCGCATAAATTTAATAAACAGACGGCTATATTTCAGGAGGCGTTATTCTTTGAAGGGGAAGGAGTTTGGGGAAAAAAAGAAAAAATGGTCAGAAGGCCTGGCAGAATTTTTTGAACTGCCCAAAGAACTGCTTTTAAATTTGCCCCGGGTGACCTTAATTGGCAATATACAGCTATATTTGGAAAACTATGGCGGTATTATTGAATACAGCGATGAACTGCTGCGCCTGAGAATCAGGGGCGGCGAAGTTGTAGTTAAAGGTAAAAATCTGGTCATTAAAAACTTTTTCGGTGAAGAAATATTTATCGAAGGGGAAATTCGTTCTTTGGAGTACCAGTAACCTAAGAGAAAGGCAGGTTAAAAATTTGGCTGTGCTGGAGCGGAGGGGGCTCTGGCCGGGGTATTTGCTTATTTCATTGCAGGGGCCGGGGATAGCAAGGCTCTTAAACTTGACAGTGAAAAATGGGATCTATTTTTGGGATTTGAACTACCAGGGGGATACAATAACGGTAAAAATCAGACCCCGGGATTTCAGACGCCTGCGTCCCCTTCTTAAAAAAACCGGCTGCAGGGTAAAAATACTGCAAAAAAAGGGAACACCTTTTATCCTACTGCAGGGTTGGCGCCGGAAAGGTTTGTTAGTCGGGATTGTTCTTTTTTGTCTGATCCAATATTTATTGGCGCAATTTGTTTGGCAGATTAATATTCAGGGCAATGAAGGTGTGGATGCCGGCGGGGTTACCGCACTTTTGGAAAGTAGCGGTGTGCGCAGGGGTATGCTGAAAAAGGACATTGACCTTTCCAGCCTGGAAAAAAAACTTCTTTTTGGGCTGGAGGGGCTGCAGTGGGTGGGTGTCAGCCTAGATGGTGTCTGCCTGAACATCCAGGTTGTTGAACAAGAAGTGGAGCCCCCTGTAAAAAAGATCACCAATCTGATTGCTGCCAAGGACGGCCTGGTGGCAAATGTTTTGGTTCTGGCCGGGGAGGCTGCTGTAGATGTGGGGGAAACTGTACAAAAGGGCCAGGTGCTTATTTCCGGAAAAATGACAGTTCTGGAAGAAAGTGAAGAAGAAGGAGCAGAACCTTTAGAAAAAAGCTGGGATGTTCAACCCAAGGGCAAGGTGGAAGCCCTTGTCTGGTATGAAAGTTATGCGGAAGCGCCTTTATACAAGGTACTAAAAAGGAAAACCGGCCTTTATTCCCGTTCTTTTTCCCTGCGCATCAAAGAAAAGGAATATTACCTTTGGGGTTCTAAAAAATCCCCTTACCGCAATTATGAGTTGGAAAAAATTAAACGGATTTTTGCATGGAGGAATCTTTGTCCGCCTGTCGAATTACTAAATTATAACTACCGGGAATATGAAGTTGATATACAGCCTATTTCACCGCAGGAAGCACTTAAACAGGCAAAAAGCGAGGCCTATAAAAAGGTTAATGCGCAGCTTTCCCGGGGGGCTGTAGTTAAAAAAAGAACAGCCAGTGAATATTATTTTTATGAACTGGAAACCGTCGGCTGCCGTGCTATGTTTGAAACATTAGAGGATATTGTCATACCCCAATTTTCTGCAGGAAGTGGAGGGAAACCTATTCTTGACGGCTGAACATGAGGAAGAATCTAAACTTTATTTGAAGAACATGGATGAAGTTTTCCCCTTACTCGGAAAGTTTGATGAGCATATCTCCTTAGTAGAGGATAATTTTTTAGTAAGGATTATACCCCGGGGGAACGAGCTGCTCTTTCAGGGTAAAAAAAAAGATGTGGAAAAAGTCCATGCTTTGTTTGAAGAACTATTGGCTGTCATCAGGGGGGGGCATTTTTTAACGACCCCGGAATTTATTTATGCCCTGAAGCTGGCCAAGGGGGGACAGGGCCGGGAAATTGAATCCCTTTTTAACGACTTTGTGCTGGTTACAGAACGGGGTAAAAAAATTCGTCCGAAAACCTTGGGCCAAAAAAAATATGTGGAGGCCTTGCGCGGTTACGATATTGTGTTTGGTATCGGCCCTGCCGGTACGGGTAAAACTTATCTGGCCATGGCTATGGCTGTTTTTGCCCTGAAGAATAAAATTGTACAAAGGCTGGTGTTAACCAGACCTGCTGTGGAGGCCGGGGAACACTTAGGTTATCTGCCTGGCGATCTGCACGACAAGGTAGATCCTTATCTGCGCCCGCTTTATGATGCTCTTTATGACTTAATGGGTGTCGAGAATTTTTTGAAATACAGGGAAAAAGGTGTAATCGAAGTGGCCCCCTTGGCTTATATGCGGGGCCGGACGCTGGATGATTCCTTTATTATTTTGGATGAGGCCCAGAATACCACCCCCGAGCAGATGAAAATGTTTTTGACACGGATGGGTTTTGGCTCCAAGGTTGTCGTTACGGGGGACATTACCCAGATCGATCTGCCACGGGCGCAGTTTTCCGGTTTGGTGGAAATTATGGGTGTTTTAAAAGATATTTCCGAGATAGCCTTTGTCCACTTGAGCGATCAGGATGTGGTGCGGCATAACTTAGTGCAAAAAATTATTAAGGCCTACGAAAAATACCAGGGTGTTAAAAACCAGGGATCGGGTTAAAATGCAAAACTTATGGATTAAAGTCAAGGAATTTTTAGATGATATCATTTCCTTATTTAAAAACAAAGGGGGCCGGAATGTTTTTTTAGGAGGCGGCCTCTTTGTTTTTATTTATTTTTTCCTACTTTTTTTTGTAATGCCCTTAGGGGTTTCTGTGGAACTGGGCATGCCCAGTCCGCAAAGGATTATTGCTCACCGGGAAGTAATTGACTCCTTTTCTACAAATATTTTGCGCAAAGAAGCAGTTGCCGCTGTGCCGGAGGTTTATGATCATGTGCCTGCCGTTTTAGAAGAAGGTAAAAGCTTCCTAAATCATTTTTTTGGGGAAATCAGAAAGATCAGGAAGTTAGAGGCAGACAGCGGGGAGGACAGGGTGGCCCTGTTCTTTGAAAAAAATGCCGACATTCATTTATCTGCAGGGTTTATACAGGCTCTTTTGGACCAAAGCCCTGACAGCCTTCATGAACTGCAGGGCAGGGTGGAAAAAGTTTTTGAAGAGGTAACCTCCAAGGGTATTCGGGAGGAAGGGATAGAAGATGCCTTAAAACAGGTTTCCCAGGGAACGGGTTTGCTGCCTTTCAGCCTGGAAATCAGGCAGGGCCTGCAAGAGCTGCTGGAACCTCTTGTTCAACCCAACATGATTTTTAACGCAGCGGCTACCAAGGCCAACCGGGAGGCGGCCGAACAGGCGGTGGAACCGGTCCTGATTTTAAAAAAGTCGCTGATTGTGCAGGAAGGGGAAAAAATAACAGCAAAACATATTGCCCAGCTCAAGGACTTGGGGCTTTTAGGGCCGCGCATTAACCGGGGGGGATATGCCGGGCTCTTTTTTATGCTTGCCGTTATTTTTATTTTGGTAATATTATATCTGTACCTTTTCAACAGAAATATATACGAAAACTTTGCCTCCCTTTCCCTGCTGGGTTTAATTGTAGCCCTGACGTTGGTCCTGGGCCTGGCAGTGCGTTATTTTTCCGGTTACCTGCTGCCTGTGGCCATGTGTGCTATTTTGATTACGGTTCTTTTTGAACCTCGTTTGGCCGTGCTGGTTAGTGTAATGATGGCCCTGCTATTTGGTTTTGTTGTTGATGGCGAGTTTAATTATATTATTGTTGCTTTGTGTGGCGGTCTGGTAGCAACTTACAGTGTTTCCCGCCTGCAAAGACGTTCTGATCTGACCAAGGCGGGCCTTTATGTCGGGGCGGTCAACGTGCTGTGTATTACTGCCTTGTTACTGCTCAACAGGGGTTTTCAACTGGAATACGTTTTTTTGCGGGAATTCAGCATTTCTATTTTAGCGGGCCTGGGAAACGGTCTTTTTTCCTCTGTAATGGCGATCGGACTTTTGCCTTTTTTGGAAAGTGCTTTTGGTTTAACTACCGCCATTACACTTTTGGAACTGGCCGATCCGGGCCATCCTCTTTTACGCAAGTTACTATTAGAAACGCCCGGCACATACCATCACAGTGTTGTCGTGGGGAATTTGGCCGAGGCAGCGGCGGAGGCAACCAAGGCCGATCCGCTTCTGGCCCGGGTGGCTGCATTTTACCACGATATTGGCAAGATAAAACGTCCTTACTTTTTTGTTGAAAACCAGTTTACGGGTGATAACCCCCACGATAAGATTTCCCCCTACCTTAGCGCCTTGATTATCCGCTCCCATATCAAAGATGGTTTGGAGTTGGCCCGCGAGGCCAAACTACCGTTGCCCGTCATCGATATTATTCAACAGCACCATGGGACAAGCTTAATCGGGTTTTTTTATCATCAGGCGGTAGATAAAGAGGAAAAGGGAACGCCGGTGGCAGAGGAGGAATTTCGCTATGAAGGACCTTTGCCGCAGACAAAAGAAGCAGCTATTATTCTTTTGGCCGATGCTGTGGAGGCTGCGGTGCGTTCCCTTTCGCGCCCGATAGCAGGCAGGATTGAAGGGACGGTCAGAAGGATTATCAAGGAAAAACTTAGCGATGGGCAGCTTGATGAAGCGCCCTTGACTTTGCAGGATCTGGATAAAATAGGAGATACCTTTGTTCATATTCTCGCAGGAGTATTCCACCAGAGAATTGAATATCCGGAAAAGGAGTTAAAAGTGGATCTGGAAAGGGGGAAAAAATAAGTGGCGGTTTTGGTTGCAGATTTGCAGGATGTCGTTAAAATTCCCGCAGAGCAGCTGCTTTTACTGGAAGAGGTGGGTAACCTGGCCCTGCGTCTGGAAGGGAAATCCCTGGCCTGTGAAGTTAGTGTTGTGCTGGTGGATAATGATTATATTCAGGAATTAAATTTTACTTACCGGGGCAGCGATTGTCCCACAGATGTCCTTTCGTTTAATTTGCAAGACAATAACACCGCACTGGAAGAAGAGGAAATTTTGGGTGATGTTATCATTTCTGTGGAAAAGGCACAGGAACAAGCCCATGCCTATGGGCACACGCTGCAGCGGGAGATTGCATTCTTGGCGATACATGGTATACTGCATCTATTGGGGTATGATCATGATACAATAGAAACTGAACAGGAAATGTCGGCCCGAAAAGAACTGATTCTTAAAAAATTTAAGTTGTAGCAGCAGTTGTTGATTTTAGCCCAAAAAGGGAGTTGCCTGACGGGGAAATAACAGAAGCTAATAATGATCTTTTACAGGACGATAGATTTATGAAACGTAAATATTTCTTACGCAGTTTAATGGATGCCCTACAGGGAATTGTTTCTGCTATAACCAGGGAAAAAAACATGAAGCTGCATGTAGCCGGGGCTGCAGTTGCCCTGGCAGCTTCTTTTTATTTTAAGGTGGAAAGGTTTGAATTTCTTTTTGTTTGCACTGCCATCGCGCTGGTTTTCATGACTGAAATGTTAAATACAGCTGTAGAGGCAGCTGTTGATCTAAAAACTGAAAAATTTCACCCCTTGGCACGCTTGGCCAAAAATGTGGCGGCGGGTGCGGTTTTGTGTGCAGCTGTTTTTGCTTTAGTTGTCGGTGTTATTGTTTTTGCCGGCAGGCTTAGGAATCTTTATTAGGTATTACTTGCATGGAAGGAGCTAACAAGGGATGAAACCGGGTTCAGGCTATGTTGTTGTTGACAATAAATTGCTGATCCTGGTGGCCATAGTGCTTGTTTTTAATACTGTTTTAGCGGGGTTAAGCCTGAACTTCATTTACATACAACACATGGATAAAAAAAGCGGCTGTGCCTCCAGGCAGCTAATGATTGGAGATATGGTGGAATATAACAAACGTCTGGCGCAAAACTTAGGGGTGCAGGATCGTGCCTCTGTCAAGGAAAAACTGGCTTCTTTTTCCTATGAACTTGATTTGGCCAAGGATGGCGACGAACTGGCCAGTCTGCTTTTCACCCATGGCCGCCAGGTCCAGGAAACCATCCTTAAAGAGTGGGATGCCCTTTTACGTGAAAAAATTTTAGCACTTATCGATCGCGATCCAAACCTGCGCAAACAACCGGGAAAAACCCAGTTTACTCTGCGGGTTTCACCTGTTGAAGGGGTTACCGCAGATCCAACAGTCTTGCATAAAGATTCATTAAAAAAAATTACTGACGTTTACCTGGCCGGGGGCCTGGCCCAGGAAATGATTTTTCGTATAGAAGTGGCGGACGGCCATAGCCGCATGTTGGTGCCCTATGATCCCCTGCACTATATCCAAACCCTGAATGAAGAACTGGATTCTTTGCGGGTCAGTATGCATGAACTGCGGGTTGCTGCCGGTTTGGCAGAAATGTCCGGCCCGGGGGTGGTGATCAGGCTTTATGATTCCCAGGAAGGTTATCAAGCCGGCGATCTTATTCATGATACCGATGTTCGTGATGTGGCCAATGAGCTGTTTGCTGCCGGTGCCAAGGGGATGGCCGTAGGCGGGCAACGTTTAATTGCTACCTCACCAATTCGCTGTGTGGGTCCGGTAATCAGGGTAAACCAAAAAGAAATACCGGCCAACCCAGTGGTTATTGAAGCGGTAGGGGATGCAGATGTTCTGGCCAGCGGCTTGGAAATTATCAATTTTTCTTTGGAATTTCACCGCAATTTTTTTGTAGAAGTTGAAAAAAAAGAAAACATTACGCTGCCTCCGTACAGGGGTTAGCTTTGGAAGGGTCTAGAGATTATGGATGAACAAAAACTGCTGGGGCTGGCCCGGGAGATGCTGCCTTTTGCCTATGCTCCCTATTCCGGTTACCGGGTAGGGGCTGCATTGTTAACTACAGACGGGAAGGTCTTCAAGGGGGTAAACGTTGAAAATGTTTCTTTGGGGCTGACTATCTGTGCGGAAAGGGTGGCCCTTACGGCTGCTGTTGCCGCCGGTCACCGTTCTTTTTCATTGCTGGCCATTGCTGCTGAAGGCGAAAGCAGGCCCTTGCCCTGTGGTGCCTGCCGCCAGATGCTGCTGGAATTTTCCCGGGAAATGAAAGTGCTTGTTGCCGGGGAAAAGGGTGAACCCCACGTTTTTGAACTAAAGGACTTGTTACCCCACCCCTTTACCCTTTAGTAATTTTGCCGGCACTGCTATCGTTTGTGTTTAACAATGAAGTTTCTTGTAAAGGAGCAGGTTTATGCAATCGGGTTTTGTTTCTGTCATCGGGCGCCCCAATGTGGGCAAATCAACACTAGTTAATTCCTTCCTTGGTAAAAAAGTATCAATTGTTGCTGATAAACCCCAAACAACCAGAAATCGGATCCACGCTATTTTGACAACAGCAAACGCCCAGGTGATATTTTTGGATACACCGGGCATCCACCAGCCCAAACACAAATTAGGCGACTATATGGTTAAGGTGGCCCGGGAATCATTGCAGGGGGTGGACCTGCTTCTTTTTATGGTGGAAGCAACCAGTCCTCCCCGCCGTGGTGATCGGCATATTGCTTCCTTGCTGCACGGCCAGAAAACGCCTGTTTTTTTAGTCATCAACAAGATGGATTTGGCCCCGCCCGATTTTAGGGAACGCTGGCTTCCCCTATACCTGCAGCTTTACACCTTTAAAAAGCACTTTTTGGTTACTGCCCGGCAAAGAAAGGGTTTGGAGCCGCTGTTGGAGGAAATTGTTCAGGTTCTGCCCCCGGGTCCCCTTTATTACCCGCCGGAATTTGCAACGGATCGCCCGGAAGAATTTTTGGTGGGGGAGATTATCAGGGAGAAAATTATTTTGCAGACCAGGGAAGAGGTTCCCCATGCTGTGGCTGTTGAGGTGGAACATATGCAGCCGCGGGCCGGTAAGGATCTGATCGATGTCCGGGCTGTAATCTACGTGGAAAGGGATTCACAGAAATTGATCTTAATCGGCAAAAAAGGCCGTATGCTGAAAGAAATCGGCACCGCGGCGCGCCTGGAACTGGAAAGGATTTTAGGCAGCCGGCTATTTTTAAACCTTTGGGTCAAGGTAAAAAAAGATTGGCGTCGCAAGGAAGGCCACCTGCATCAGTTTGGCTACAGTTAGCAGTTGGTTTGGGAAAGTGAAGGCAGTTTTGGGCTGCTGCCGGGGGGAGGCCGCGGGCTATTGAAACTTCTAAAAACCAGGGCGTTAATTTTACGCTCCCGGCCCTTAGGGGAAAGGGATCGGCTTTTAAGCCTTTTTACCTATGAGCAGGGCAAGCTGACTGCGGTGGCTCCCGGTGCCCGTAAGGTTAAAAGCAGGCTGGCCGCAGGGGTGGACTATTTTAACTGCGGGCATTTTTTATTGTACAGGGGTAAGTCTTTGTTTACAGTAACCCAATTGGAGATTGAAATAAACTTTGTGCAGATCAGGAAAAACATCCGGGCTTATGCCTGTGGTATGTATTTTTGTGAGCTGGTGGAAAAGCTGCTGGAGGAAGGAGAGCCCCTGCCG
>JAAYRR010000053.1 GCA_012518675.1 Bacillota bacterium | reverse complement strand
TTTCCTGGATGAACCAACGGTGGGCCTTGATCCCCAGGTGCGCCGCAAGATATGGGATCTGATCAGGAATTTAAACGGCCAGGGGATTACAGTTTTACTGACTACGCACTATATTGAGGAGGCCGAACTGCTTTGCCATCGCGTGGGAATTATGAACAAAGGCCAATTAATTGCCCTGGGGACACCCGCGGAACTGAAGGCCCGGGTAGGTGATACAGTTGTAGAGGTGCCTTATAACGGCGAAACAAGGTACCTGGTATTCGAAAACAGGAAAAAAGGGCTGCAGCACGCAGCAACATTAAAAGAAAATTTAGTAATCAGGGAAAGCAACTTAGAGGATGTATTTGTGGAACTAACCGGTCATAAAGTGGGTGTTTAAAATGCTCTATGATACATATACGGTTTTTTGGCGGGAAATGGTCTTATTACGAAAAAAGTTTAAGAGTTTTTTTGCGGGCAGCATGGTCAGCCCCCTGCTCTATCTACTGTCTTTCGGATGGGGTTTGGGAAGAAACATCCAGCTTGACAGCACAAGCTACCTGGATTTTGTGGTGCCCGGTATTGTTGCTCTCAGCGCAATGAATGCCAGCTATAGCGGTACAGGCACCTCCCTAAACGTCAGCCGCCTCTATTATAAAACATTGGAGGAATTTTTGGTGGCACCGATCAGTGTTGTTTCCTTAGTATTGGGGAACGTTTTCAGCGGGTGCTTCCGGGGTCTTTTTTCTGCAGGACTGATCATTATTTTTTCCTGTTTTTTTGGAGCAAACCTCTGTCTTGGCGGGTGGTTTTTTGTGTCCTTGCTGTTAACCTGTTTCGTGTTTGCCACCTTGGGCCTGGTGGCAGCAATGGTTGTCAGCAGCCATGAAGGTATGTCCCGTTTTGGAACTTTTGTAATCCTGCCCATGACTTTTTTATGTGGGACATTTTTTAAGGTAGAAAGTTATCCGGGTGCCATAGCATGGTTTGTAAAAATGTTGCCGCTTACACATGCCTCCATCTCCTTGCGGGCCCTGGCCATGAATGCAGAGTTTCCTTTAGTTTCGCTGCTGGTAATGACAGCCTATGCCCTGATTTTGTTTATCTTGGGTGTATGGGTAACTTACCGGGTGGAATAAGGCCGGTATTGTCCGGGCAACTAAATAACTGTGCCAGGAGTTGATCGCGTTGAACTCTCCCACAACTGTTGAAAAGGCTGTCAGCAGCACAAAATTTGAAGAGATATACCAACATTCTGTTGTACGAAAATTAACTGTAATCCTTGTGCTGTCGGTTTCGCTAGTTTTGATAGCACTGGTGGCTACAGCGATCGGTGTAGCCGGGATTACCGTGCATGATGTTGCCAGCGTAATTTTAGGAAAAATAATGCCGGGCTTGCAACTGTTAACGACCAGCGATCTGGCAGAAATAATAGTGATCGAATTTAGGCTTCCCCGGATCTTTTTGGCAATGCTGGCCGGGTTCAGCCTGGCAGGTGCAGGGGCTGTTAAACAAAGCGTTCTGCGCAACCCGCTGGTATCGCCCTTCACCCTGGGAATCTCTGCCGGCGCATCTCTAGGGGCAGCCATAGCCATTGTGTTGGGCAAAAGCGTTCTGGGAAGTTCCTACCTTGTAGCGGGAAAGTACCTGATTGTTTTCAATGCTTTTCTGTTTGGTATGATTACCATGTTGTTAATTTACGGCATAGCAAAGGTAAAGGGTGCAGTTCCCGAAACCCTAATCCTGGCAGGGGTGGCGTTGGGTTATCTTTTCCAGGCAGGCGTTTCTGCACTAAAATATTTTTCCGACAACGATGCTTTAAAGGATCTTGTCGTCTGGTTGATGGGCGGTTTCTGGGGGGCCAATTGGGATGCTGTGGTTATTCTTTTACCCATTGTTTCGCTCTGTTTAATCCTTTTAAGCCGTTTTACCTGGGATCTTAACGCCCTAGGTGCAGGTGAAGAAGTGGCTGTGAGCTTGGGGGTCAATGTAGACAGGTTAAGGCTGGTGACTCTGGTCCTGGCAACCTTTATGGCTTCAAGCACTATTGCCTTTACGGGGATCATAGGTTTCATTGGGTTGGTTTCCCCGCATGTCTGCCGCTTTGTTATCGGATCTGATAACAGGTTCTTGCTGCCTGCTTCTGCGCTGACAGGGGCCATTTTGCTTTTGCTTGCTGATACCCTGGCACGGATTGTACTGGCGCCTGTAGAACTGCCTGTAGGAATCTTGACGTCCTTAATCGGTGCGCCTTTCTTTCTTTACCTTTTGCTTAAAAAGAAACGCCAGTATTGGTAAAAAATGTTCCCCGAACCGTTTTGGAAAACATGATCAATATGTACTGGAATAGAAGGTGCCGGGAATTTAGGCAAGATGAATTGAAACAAAGGGAGCGATTGCAAGTGATGTTAAAGGTGCAGGGGGTTTGTTTCCGTTATGGGAGTATGGAGGCCTTAAAGGATGTTGAACTGGAGGCGAAATCAGGCGAGGTGCTGGCTGTTATCGGTGCAAATGGTTCGGGTAAAAGCACCTTGATTCGCTGCATCAATATGATTCTGAAACCGTACAGAGGAACGGTTTATTTGAATGGGAGGAAAATTTGCAGTTTTAGCCCGAAAGAACGTGCGGGCATGATGGGTTATGTTCCCCAAGGAGTAAGGGATGTTTTTTCATATAACGTTATGGAAATGGTGATGATGGGGCGTAAACCGTACATAAACTACGGTGTCGGGAAAAAAGACCTTAAAATAGTAAGTGCGGTGTTGTCGCGTTTGGGGCTGATGCAGTTCATGGAACGCTATTTGTACGAATTAAGCGGCGGTGAAAGACAAAAAGTGTTAATTGCCCGGGCCTTGGCCCAGGAACCCGCGGTGTTGTGCCTGGATGAACCGACAAGTAATTTGGATGTTAGGCATCAATTAGAAGTTATGGAACTGGTCAGGGATATTGCAAAACAGCAGAAAAAATGTGTTTTAATAGTTATTCATGATCTAAACTTGGCAGCACGTTTTGCAGATCAGATTTTAATGCTTAAAGAAGGTCGGGTTTATGCAGCGGGATTGCCGGGGGACGTTTTGACCCCTGAAAACATCAAGGCCGTTTACGGGGTTGACTCCATGATTGTTCATACCGAACTGGGTCCATATGTCCTCACTATAAAATCAAGCAAACTAGAGGATGCGCCGGCGGTTGGCGAACTTCAGGGGGTGGCAGGATCATAAAAGGGAACGATTTTTTTTCAAGGTAGGAAACGCCGATCAAAGGGATCGGTTGCGGTTATTATAAGCGGAATAATCATTTTTATCATCTAAAAAAACTGGCAGGGGGCTTCAGAATG